>NZ_JAKVCI010000011.1:0-64094 GCF_022447305.1 Prochlorococcus sp. ALOHA_ZT_50
AAATTTCAGATGATGTTGCAGCTGATCCTGTCGGTCTTCTTTAAGAAATAAGTTTATTAGAATCGACCAATATAATATTTTCAATAAATGGAAAAATCAGCTCAGATAGATAGTGATGTAAATTATGACTGGAATTTTTTAAATTACCCAATACATACTGTTTCTGCTAAGCCTGAACAAACATCTAAAGAATACGCAATTTTATTAATTCATGGTTTCGGTGCTTCTACGGATCATTGGAGATTTAATATCCCTGTTTTGAGTACAAAATACGAAGTTCATGCTATGGATTTACTCGGTTTTGGAAAAAGTCCTAAGCCTCAAGACGTCGAATACTCAGGATCTTTATGGAAAGATCAGGTTGTCGCTTATGTAAAAGAGAAAATAAAAAAACCTACAATTGTTGTTGGAAATTCATTAGGTGGTTATGCAGCATTAGCAGCTGGTGCAGAATTAAATGAGCTAAATGCAGGAGTGATATTACTTAATGCTGCAGGATATTTTAGTGAAGAAAAAACTATCAAAAAGAATATGTTGCAAACTTCAATTGAAACAGTTGCCGGCATATTTTTGAAAAATATTGTTCTTCAACGTTTGATTTTTGAGAATATGAGAAATCCAAAAAATATTAAAAAAACTTTGAATCAAGTTTATGTTGATAAAAAAAATGTTGATGATTTTTTAGTTGAGTCAATAAGGAAGCCTTCTCTAGATTTCGGAGCTTTTAATGTTTTTAGAAGTGTATTTAACCCATCAGGTCCTCAGGGATTGCCGTTGGATAAGCTATTCGCAAAACTAAATGCACCATTATTACTTCTTTGGGGAGGGAAAGATCCATGGATGAACACTCCAAAAAAAAGAAATCTATATAAAAAATTTACACCAAAGAATACAAAAGAAATTATTCTTGATGCAGGACATTGTCCTCATGATGAGATACCTGAATTAGTTAATCAGCATATTTTGGATTGGGTTGATTCTCTTTAAGTAATAATCGTGAAACTTGAATTATCTAATAAGGACCAAGGAATTTTTGTCTTTCAATTAGATAAAAATAATTACATTAAATTTTGTCCTGAAAGAGGAGGCGTTATTACAAATTGGGTTTCGGATGGTAATGAAATACTTTATTTCGATGAAACAAGATTTATGGATAAGACAAAAAGTATTAGGGGAGGCATTCCAATCTTGTTTCCAATTTGTGGAAATCTCAATACCTCTAGTTCAGTATTTGGAAATGGTTATTTGCAATTACCACAACATGGTTTCGCTAGGGATTTGCAATGGCAATACTCCTTCAATGAAAATGAAAAATTTTTATGCTTATTCTTAAATGCATCTAAAAAAACCAAAAAATATTATCCTTTCGATTTCGAACTAAAAATAGAAGTTACCTTAAAAATTAACTCTTTAGAATTTGAAATTACAATCCATAACAAAACAGACTTTGCTATGCCTATAAATTTTGGTTTGCATCCTTATTTTAATGTTTCAGATTTCAAAAATTTAGAGTTTGTTGATAATCCACTTAATTGTCAGGATCAAGAAAGAAATACTATAAGTAATACTTTGGATGAATTAAACAAAATTAATTTAGGAGTTGATCTACTTATGTATACTTCCGGTAGAAGCTCTTTTCGAGATAAAATTTTTAAAAGAGAGGTAACTTTAAATCATCCATATCCTTTTGATTTAGGCGTTATTTGGAGTGATCCTCCAAGAAGAATGATATGTCTCGAACCTTGGACTAGTCCCCGAAATTCTTTTGTTGATGGATTTAGAAACATTATGATTCCTTCAAATGATAGTAAAAGGTTAAATGCCTCAATACAAATAAAATCTCTTAAGTAATTTTGCAATACTTATGAAATTTGTCGTTATAGATGATGATCCCACAGGCTCTCAAACTGTTCACGATTGCTTATTACTGCTTAAGTGGGACTGCTCAACTTTAGTCAAAGGTTTTGAATCTAAATCTAATTTATTTTTTATTTTGGCTAATACAAGGTCACTATCGGAAAATGATGCGAAATTAACAATAGAGGAAATTTGCAAAAATCTTAAGACTGTAATTACTTCTCAAGCCTATGAAGAAGAAATTATTTTTATAAGTAGAGGAGACTCTACTCTTCGAGGACATAACTTTTTAGAGCCAAGTGCCCTAAATAGTTGCTTAGGTCCTTTTGATGCTACTTTTCATATTCCAGCTTTCATAGAGGGTAAAAGATTAACAATTAATGGATCTCATTTTGTTGATAAAACTCCTATTAGTCAAACAATTTTTGCAACAGATAAAATTTTTGGATATGAGACAAGTAATGTCAAGAATCTTTTATTTCAGCAGAGTAAATCGCAAATAAATTTTGAAGATATTCAAAATCTTTTATTGTCAGATATCGAAATGCTAAATGATGAAGAAAATAATATTGTTTTTAAAACACTAAAGAACTTGAAGAATAATAAACATGTAGTTGTAGATGTAGAAAATTATTCTCAACTAAAAAAATTTTCTTTAGTAATTAAAAAATTAATTAAACAAAAAAAATTCCTTTTTCGAACTGCAGCAAGTTTTATAAGTTCAATTTCTGAGAAAAAAAGTGTCTCTCAGAGTGAAATATTTTTCTCTAATTTAAGAATAAGAAATAAAGAAAAGAGTTTTCTTCCAGGACTGATAATTGTTGGATCTTATGTAGAACTTTCAACAATACAATTGAATAATTTATTAGAGATAAGTAATTGCAATCCAGTTGAATTAGATGTTTTTGAATTCTTTAAAATTACTTCATCAGATAATAATCAGAAGCGAAGGAATTTGTTTAAAAATAAATTTTTGAAAGAAATTAGATTTTCTTTTGAGAAAGGAAAAACTCCTGTTTTGTTTACTTCAAGAAAATTTATGTCTTTAGATTCTTCTGAACTATTTAATTTTTATAATTTACTTGCTTGTTTTATTGCTGAATTAGTCGCAGATTTGAAGTATGAAATAGGATATTTGATTTCAAAAGGTGGAATAACAACAAATTTGATTCTTAGTAAAGGACTTAATGCAGATTATGTTTATCTTGAAGGACAGATTTTAACTGGCATTTCAGTGGTGACTTACAACCTAAAAAATGGCGAAAAACTTCCCATTGTTACTCATCCTGGAAACATTGGCACTAAAGATTCACTGGTTAATATTTGGAAAGTTTTTGAAAATAAAAATAATTTTTAAAATTAGAAATTTGAGATAATTTCTTCAGCAAAACTGCTGCAGGATAAGGGTTCTACTTTTGGTTCCATTAAGCGTGCTAGATCATAGGTGACTTTTTTTTGCTCTATTGCCTTACTTAAACCATTAGTAATTAAGTTAGCTGCCTCATCCCAACCAAAATATTCAAGCATCATTACACCACTAAGAATTACTGAGCCTGGATTAATCTTATTTAAGCCTGCATGTTTTGGCGCAGTACCGTGCGTAGCTTCGAAAATTGCTGCATTATCTCCAATATTTGCACCAGGAGCCATACCTAGGCCACCAACAATTGCTGCAGCTGCATCAGAAACATAGTCTCCATTGAGATTTAAGGTTGCAAGAATTGAATATTCTTGAGGTCTAGTTTGAATTTGTTGAAATATACTATCAGCTATCCGATCATCAACAAGAATAAGTTCTCTCCATTTTCCATCTCCGTGAGAATTTGATATTGATGCAATAACTTCTTTAATTTCTTCGCAAATGAATGCTTTTTTGTTATTTGTAAGCTTGTCAAAACCTGGTTCAATTTTTCGAGCATTATTTTCAATTGTAATTTCTGGATTTTTCTGAATATTATCTAAAATCCAGCTTTCTCTTTCTGTAATGCAATCTTCTCTAAATTCATTTACTGCTAATTCATATCCCCAATCTCTAAATGCACCTTCTGTATATTTCATAATATTCCCTTTATGTACAAGAGTCACATGCCTTTTATCTCCTGATAATCTTTTGGCATGTTCAATAGCTTTTCTAATATGCCTTTGGCTACCAGATTTACTCACCGGTTTTATTCCAATACCTGATCCGTCTGGTATAGATCTATTTTTTAAATTTTTACTTTTTGGTATGACAACGTTATTTAAGTGATTAATTAATTCAAGACAATTATTATCCTCCGCTTCCCATTCAATTCCCATGTAGATATCCTCAGTATTTTCTCTATAAACAATAACGTCTAAATTTTGGGGATTTTTGTGAGGGCTTGGAGTTCCTGAATAATATTTGCATGGTCTAACACAGCTATATAAATCAAATATTTGCCTTAATGCAACATTAAGAGATCTAATACCTCCACCGATGGGAGTCGTTAAAGGACCTTTGATGGCTACACCAAAGTGTTTGATTGCTTCAATAGTATCTTGAGGGAGATAGTTATATGTTCCATAAAGTTCACAAGCTTCATCGCCTGCATAGACTTTAAACCAATTAATTTTTCTTTCATCTCCATAGCTTTTTTTAATCGCTGAATCAAGAACGATTTGAGTAGCAGGCCAAATATCAACTCCAGTACCATCACCCCTAATAAATGGGACAATTGGATTATTAGGAACATTAGGTTTGCCTTGATTAAAAGTTATTATCTCGCCTTCATTAGGTAAAGTTAATTTTTCAAATTTTGGCATAGCATTGAATTAATAAAAGATAACTCATTGAAGTTCCTCGTATTGTAATTTGCGATGAGTTATTTTCTTTAAAACCTAGAAATTTATTATTCAAATGTGAATAGAGAATAGTTTATTGATCAGCATTTCAACATCTTTATTAAAAGAAAAAGTAGTTAATAAGCAAGTTAAAGCAAATTATGTCATTTTCAAAAAAATACTCAGCTACTTATGAATGCGAGTTCAAATGTAAGTAATGTTGAAATAGCTAATAAAATTGCTTCCACTGCAGCTTTGTTTCGGAAATATTTTCCAGATGCAAGCGTAAACTTTAGTCCCTGGGACAATTCAAATAATGAATCCATGCAAGATACTATTGATTTTGCGTTTCATTTCCCTGGTTGGAGTCCTCTTATTGAATGTAGAGCAATACTCTTACAATTAAGAATTGAAAATGATAATAATGGCAGAGTTCCGAAATTGTTGGGAATAATAATGCGAGGTATGATTGTTCCCTCCGAGAGATGGAGAGTGGCTACCATCGGTGATTGGGAAATGACTGGTACTCATCTACCGCAAAAGGAACAAAAAGATAACCTTTTTTTGGTTTGTAAAGAACTTTATAAGCTATTCTCTACAACATCCGCTGGTAACAAAAATTAGCTGTTTTATGTATTTTCCTTGTAGATTAAATACACTTACAAAAATAATTCAAAATATATGGCAGTTGCTCTTGCAGGACAATTAAGAGAAGGGACAAAAAAATCCCATACTATGGCAGAAAATACTGGCTTTGTGGCTTGTTTTTTAAAAGGAGTTGTTGAAAAAAAATCTTATAGAAAATTAATTAGTGATTTATATTTTGTTTATGAAGCTATGGAAGAAGAAATTGAAAGACTGGTCAATGAGGAACATCCCGTAATAAAACCTATAGGTTTTAAATCATTATTCAGGAAAGAAACTCTTGTAAATGATCTTAAATTTTATTTTGGTGAAAACTGGAAGAATGAAATTAATATTTCTCACTCAGCAAAAGAATATGTTGAAAGAATCCGAGAGGTCGCAAAAAATTCACCAGAGCTATTGGTTGGTCACCACTACACTCGCTATATAGGAGATTTATCTGGGGGGCAAATCTTGAAAAGGATCGCTAAAAAAGCATTAAATTTGCAGGGAAATGATGGTTTAAATTTTTATGAGTTTGAATTAATTGCTGATGAAAAGAAATTCAAGGAAGAATATTCCCTTACTTTGAATCAACTTCCAATAAATCAAAAGACTGCTGATCAAATTATTGATGAAGCTAATCAAGCTTTTACTTACAATATGAAAATGTTTAAGGAGCTTGAAGGTAACTTGATTGCTGTTTTAGGCAAGATTGTATTCAATTACATTACAAAAAAAGTTAGGAAAGGAAGTACCGAGACCTAATATTTATGTTTGATTCATTAGTTGATTTCCTTAAAACCAATATTGATGAATTAAATGGTCATGAAGTACAAATATCTAGCGAATTCAAAGAACATCACAATGAAGACTCAAAATATATTATTAAAAATTGGCTTTTTTCATCTCCCGAATATAGAAAGTGGCGAATAACAAGATTAGATGGTGGCAAAAAACTGCAAGTGTTTAATACGGTCGCATATCCTAATTTTGATAGTGAAATGCCTATTTTAGGAGCTGATATTTTATGGTTTGGAACTTCTCAAAAGTTATTAGCAATACTTGATTATCAACCTTTAATTCAAGAAGGCAAATATCTTGAAAAATATTGTTCAAGTTTAGGTAGTATTAAGAAAAAATATTCTGCATTTGATAATAATAAAATGAAGAATATATATGATTCAAAAAAGTATTTTTCCCCATGGGTGATTATATGTAGAGGAAATAAATTAAATCTTGATAGAGATTTAAATAATATATTCCATTCATTTGTAAATAATTATTTGAACATTTATAAATCGAATCCTGTTAATCAATTTTTAAATGCAGAAGAAATAAAGATTAATCAAATTAAATATGATAAGTACAGTTTTGAAAAAGACCCTGCAGATAAATTGTTTAAATCTTTTTTTGGAGAAAAATGGACAAAAAAATTTATCAATAAATTTCTTTTTACATTAAATAATGAGATTATTCATTGAATGTTAATACAAGATACTATTTTTTACAGGCCAGATTGGAGATGGCATAATTTTTTAAAATATTTAACAAATAATTTAAGTAAATATAACTGTTTAGAAAAAACAATACCCTCGGAATATTCTTATAAAGATTCAACTTATGGTTCAAAAAAATCAAAAAAAAATGTGAATCTATCTACTTGGGGTGTAACGCATAAAAAAAGAATTCAATTCGCAAGAGCAGTTTGTATAAATAGTCCAAATTATTCTGTTTTAAATTTTTTAATTATTCCTAATACTATTTATAACGTCCCATTTTTTGGAGTAGATTTTGTTTCTCTACCTAATAGTCATTTATTAGTATTAGATTTTCAGCCTTCATTAAAAATACAAAATCAATACAATAATGAGTTATTAGAAAAACTTATAAAACTCAAAAATCATTGTCATTCATCACTCCCATTAGCTGAAAAAATGTCTGCAGATGTAGCTAGATTTTTTTCTCCAGGAGTAATATGGTCAAAATTACCAAAAGAAGAAAGAAGTGATTTTTTAATTGCTAATCAGCTTTATACCTCATTTAAGGAATATCTTGATTTGTATTTGGAAATTCTTTTCGAAAGCAAAGAAGTCAATATTGAACTGCAAAAAGAATTAATAAACGGTCAAAATAATTATTTGAATTATAGAAGAGATAACGATCCAGCAAGGCCAATGTTGTCGAGTTTGTTTGGTAAAGAATTTACTGAATCTTTAATTAAAGAAGTTTTATTTACTACTTAAAAGTCTTATAATTTATTGAAATTTGAAATCATATGAAAAAAATTTCTGTTCTTTTTGTATGTTTGGGAAATATTTGTAGGTCTCCTGCAGCAGAAGCTATCTTTATAAGTCTACTTGAAAAGAAGGGATTAACCGATGGCTTTATTGTAGATTCTGCTGGAACTGGGAGTTGGCATATTGGAAAAAAAGCTGACTCTAGGATGAGAATTGCGGCAGAAAGAAGAGATATAAATATCTTAAGCAGGGCTCGTCAAATTACTAGCAAAGATTTTGACGAATTTAACTATATTCTTGCGATGGACGATTCAAATTTTAGAAATATTCAAGATCTTAAAAATAGAACAGCTTCAACTGGTTTTGCATCAATTAAAAAAATACAAGATTTTAGATCAGTTTTTAATGAGCAAGAAGTTCCTGACCCATATTTTGGAGGTGATGAGGGCTTCGATTATGTCCTTGATATTTTAGAAGACTCTGTAAACGGTTTTTTGGAAAGTATTTCTTGAATTTATTTGATCTCAGTCTCTTTAGGAATCTTGTCATTATAAAGATCAATAATTTTATCCACTACCTCATTAATTGTATATCCATCCGTAATAATTTCTATTGCGTCATTCGCTTTTATTAGAGGTGAAATTTCCCTATTGGAATCTTCAAAATCTCTTTTCTTTATAAGTTCTTTTAATGTATGAAGGTCTATTTCTTGTGAGTCTTTACTATTTTTATCAGATTTTCTTCTTTTTGCTCTTTCATCGATGCTAGCAGTTAAAAATATTTTAAGTTCTGCATGAGGAAAAACAGTAGTTCCTATATCTCTTCCCTCAGCTACAAGTCCGCCTGATTCTCCAATTTTTCTTTGTTCTTCTACTAAGAATTTTCTTACTTCTTTTATTGAGGAAATTTTAGAAACGATGGAACTTATCTTTTGCGACCTAATTTCTTCAGTAACACAGTAGTTATTAACATAAACATCCTGATGTGAATTTGTATTTGACTTGAAAACAATAGATATATCTTTAAGAATATTCTGTAATTTTTTTTCTTTTTTATAATCAATATTTTCTTTTAGTATAAGCCAACTCAATGCCCTATACATTGCGCCAGTATCTAAATATAGAAGTTTAAGTTTCTTCGCTATTAACTTTGTTACAGTACTTTTACCTGAACCTGCAGGACCATCAATTGCAATAATCGGCCTTCTTTTCATTAGAAAAACGTGATCAATTAATCTTGTCTCTCCACATCTTATCGCACCAGCCAGTAACGAAATATTATCCTCAAGTCTTGCTTTTTGGAGTGTATGAGGGTGTAAATGTTCTAAATATTCAATTGAAATTTTTTTTGCTGATAGCTTTTTAATTATTTGGTTTAAATTGATCTTTTTATCTTGTTGAAAATTTTTTTTTGCTTCTAATAACTCACTTGAAAAAAACCTAATCAATTTTCTTTCGTTTTTTGATAAATGTACATTACGTGAACTTAAAGGAATTCCATCAAAATCTCTTTGTGTAGGAATGGATTTAATAGCAACATTTAATTTCTTTCTTAGGACAAGATTTTTTAAAATTAAAAGTTGTTGCCAATCTTTTTCTCCTAAGTAAAGATTTTTTGGCTTGATGAGATTAAGTAATCTATAAACTACTGTACAAACGCCATCAAAATGTCCAATTCGATTTAATCCACATAATGCAGAAGATAATTCTATTGGAGCTTTTAGGAATTTAATATTTTTATTATTCGGTGGATATATATCTTCATTACTTGGGATGAAGATGGCATCTGCGCCATTTGAAAAGGAGATTTTTATATCATTATCAATTGTTTTAGGGTAATTCTCTAAATCTAACTTGTTATCAAATTGAAGTGGATTAATAAAAATACTTACTAAATTAACATTAGAATTGTCATTTTTTGCTGTTGATATTAGTTTTATATGTCCATTATGAAGATTACCCATTGTTGGAATGAAGTTAATTTCACTATTTATATTTCTCCTCCAATTTTCTATTTCTTCAGTTTTCCTTATGATTACTTTCTTCACTTTGTTTTTAAAAAATAAATCTATTTGATAAATAATTACTGGACAAAAGCAATCTTAGGAGGAATATCTATATAGGGAAAGTCTATCATTTTTATTTCATGGATTACAAAACATCAGGTGTTGATATAGAAGCTGGGCGAGAATTTGTTTCCGAAATTAAACAGGCAGTTGAAGGAACTCATACATCTAATGTGATTGAGGGTATTGGCGGGTTCGGAGGTTTGTTTAGAATTCCTATCGATAGTTTTAAAAAACCAGTTCTTGTTTCAGGAACTGATGGTGTTGGAACAAAATTAGAATTAGCCCAAAGTAAAAACTTTCACTTTGAGGTTGGTATTGATTTAGTTGCTATGTGCATGAACGATATCATTACTAGTGGTGCAAAACCTTTATTTTTTCTGGATTATATTGCTACTGGTAAGCTTGATAAGAAACAATTATTGAGGGTTGTTCAGGGAATTTCACATGGCTGCGGAGAAAATAACTGTTCATTACTCGGCGGAGAAACTGCTGAAATGCCTGGATTTTATTCAAAAAATAAGTATGATCTTGCAGGATTTTGTGTTGGAATAGTTGATGAGGATAAGCTTATTAATGGTAAAAAAGTCTCTGAAAATGACTTAATAATTGCTTTAAAAAGTAATGGAGTTCATAGTAACGGCTTTAGTTTAGTAAGAAAAATTATTCAAAACAATAATCAAATAGATAAAGAATTTGAAAAAGTTTCTCACTTAAATTTTTATGATGAGTTATTGAAACCTACAAAAATTTACAATAATGTGATTAACCAAATGTTATCTGAAAATATAGAAATTAAAGCAATGTCTCATATAACTGGAGGAGGAATTCCAGAAAATTTACCAAGATGTATTCCTTCTGATTTTATTCCTTATATCAATACCAGTTCTTGGGAAATACCTATTTTATTTAAATTCCTTAAAGAGAAAGGATCGATTCCTGAAAAAGATTTTTGGAATACTTTCAATCTTGGAGTGGGATTTTGTTTAATTATTGATAAACAATTTAAGGACGCGATATTAAGTATCTGTAAAGATTATGATATAGATAGTTGGGAAATTGGAAAGATAGTTCGAAAAAATGATTCAACAATTAGTAAATTTTTGCCAGAAATTTTAACTTAAATTTTTTTATCTTTTTTAAATGAGTTTTAAAAAATTATTTTTTATACCCAAATGAAAAAGTTAGGTGTAATATAATAAAATTACCGCCGAATTATATCGGAAGTTTAAGTATTAAGATTTAACCTTTATTCAATGCCCTTTGCAAATAATCAAAGAATTACACGTAGACGTAGTTCAGCTGGCCCTACACCTCCAAAAAGACCAATAGGTAATAATTCTGAATCAATTGGTAGACAGGCTCAAGGCCCAAGACCAACTTTCTTGACACTAAGGGATCATGGGAAAGTTTTTGTCGCTGATTTACCTAATTTGTCCGATGGTCAATTAGCGCATATTAGTAAAGAAGCTAATGAAGTTTTAAATAGTTTGGAAAAAAGACTTAGTGATCTTGAAAATGAACCTAATGTTAGTAATCCGGAAAACGATACGCTGATAAAAGCTTCTACCAAAAGAGATGTCACACTGAGGTTTATTAAATCAATAGAAGAAGAACAAGAACATAGAAAGAATAATCCTGCTTTACGAGATGCTGCATCTGAATCGTTACCGAGAACTTTTCTTGAGGTTGCTAGACATAGATTGCCTGGAGCAACTTTTGATTCACTACTTCGAGAGGCTCTTGAAGCTTGTGCAGTTGATGAGAGTACTGAAGAAAATCAAGTTATTGATGAGCCTAAAGAAACTGTAAAAATTATGGATATACCCTCTTCCAACACTAATGCTTCACTTGTTGTTAGTATCGACTCAAGTGATGATTCTAAGAATGACTCTATTTGATTCAACACAAGAGTTAATAAGTTTTAAAGACCAAAATAATTCAAAAATTAACCTTACTTCAGAGAAAGATCCCATTTTATGTAATCATTGCAAAAGGACTGCATCAAATGGTGTTAGATGTTTAGGAATGTGTGTAGCAGATAATGATTACTAAAATAATTCAAATTTATATATAAATAATCTGATGAAAATAATTAATAAATTAATTAAATTTTATTTATTAATAGATATCGGGTATTATTTATCAATAAATAAAGAAAAGATCATTTTTCTATATATCAATAAGTAATTGAAACTTTATACCTTTTATTTCAAATTGAAGTTCTTAGAAAACTTCATAATTAAATGTGTAAAAAAATTAAATAAGGCGGCACCCAGATTCGAACTGGGGATAAAGGATTTGCAATCCTCTGCCTTACCACTTGGCCATGCCGCCGAAAAAGATTCGATTGAGTCTTTTTATGATCTTAACAGTAAGGTGTCTCATTCTCTATTATTTATATGCAATGGTCATGGAGAAGATGTAATCGCATCGGAAATAATAAAAAGATTACTAAAAAAAATAAAAAATAAAAATATTGAAGTTTTGCCGTTAGTAGGAAATGGAGATGTATTTAATTCCATAAAATCAAAGAATTTTCGTAAAATAGGATATTTAAAAGAGCTGCCTAGTGGAGGTTTTAGTAATCAAAGTCTGAAGGGATTTGTGCTTGATTTGTTTGCAGGATTTTTAATCGATAATTTAAGAAATTTTCTACTTGTAAAACAGAAGTCAAAACATAACTGCAAAATTATCGCAGTAGGCGATTTCTTGCCATTACTCTACGCTTGGAGTTCAGAATGCGAATTTAGTTTCATTGGAACTCCCAAAAGTGATCATACTTGGAGTAGTGGGCCAGGTTGGGATTTAAGCGATTTTTATCATAAGTTGAAAGGTTCTGAATGGGATCCATGGGAAATGTTTTTAATGAAATCTCCAAGATGTAAAAATTTAATTATGAGAGATAAAATTACAGCTAATAATTTGAATAAAAAAAATATTGATGCAAAATACTTGGGTAATCCAATGATGGATTTTGTTAATGCAACAAACGATAAGATATCAAATATTATTTCTTTTAAAAGGATTATTTTATTAGTTGGAAGTAGATACCCTGAAGCTCTTAAAAATCTTGATAATTTTCTAAATTGTTTGCAAGATTTTGATTTATCAAAGGATTTGGTAATACTTTTGCCTTTGAGCATTAATGCGAATGTGATTCAAATTCAAAATTATTTAAATAAATATGGTTTTATAAAACAGAGTAAAGTTAAATTTCTAATTGATGAAGATTCAGTATGGAAAAAGAAAGATCAATATGTAGTGATTGGAAAAGGTAAATTCAATTCATGGGCCAATATGGCAGAAGTTGGCTTGTCTAATGCAGGAACTGCTACAGAGCAAATTGCTGGCCTTGGAATTCCATCTCTTTCTCTACCGGGACCTGGACCACAATTTACAAAATCATTTGCAAAAAGGCAATCAAGATTATTGGGAGGTAGTGTTTTAGTTTGCAAGAACAAAAAAATTCTTTTAAAACGTTTAAGTTTACTTTTGAAAGGAAAAGTTGATAGGTTAGAACAAGCAAAAATTGGAAAAAAAAGAATGGGGGAATCCGGAGCAAGTAAGAAAATCGTAGATGCCATAAACCTTCATTTGTTATCTTAGTAAATGGCACTAGCTTATTAATTATTAATTCTTTTATGTATCCAATAAATGATCGGCAATATCTAAAAATTTGTGCAGAGATTGCAAAACTTATGAGTATAAGCTTATCTTCTGCTAAAAAGAAAGTAGAAATTCAAATTGCAAAAGAAGGCTCGAAAACTATTCAAGAAAAAATACAAGTTGCGCAAAATGTTTTAAAAATTTGTGAAAAAAATGATGGAGATAAATTAAGTTCTTCAAGAATACTTGATAAGCTTATGGAAACTCTTGATGGTGAAGATAATTTTTTAACTGAAGATTGATTCTTAATGTTCAAATATATTTGAGAATTTTAGTATGTCTAAATCAGCATGTACAGAAACTGTTTCGAAACATTTTTGAGCTAATTCATATCTATTCTCTCTTTCTAAGATAACTTTTAATTTATGCATAGCTTCAATTAAATATCTAACATCATTTGCTGCATAATCTAATTGATCTTTTGTTAAATCTTCGTTGCTACCCCAATCACTACTTTGCGAGCTTTTGTCCAGTTCTATACCTAACAATTCATTAATTAAATCCTTTAAACCGTGTTTATTTGTATAAGTTCTTGCCAACTTACTAGCAATTTTTGTACAAAAAATATTTTTTGTATTAATTTCAAGATTGCATTTTAGAGCTGCTACATCAAATCTCGCATAGTGAAATATTTTAGTAATTTTGTCATCTTCAAGAAGTGCTTTTAAATGAGGTGAAGAAGATGTATTAAGTTCGATTTTTATACAGGATGTTCTTTTAAATTCATTGCATATTTGTACTAAACAGAGTCTATCTCTTCCATGAATTAAACCCATTGCTTCAGTGTCAATAGCTAGGTAGGATGATTTTTTATAAAGATTGTATAAATCTACTGTTAAATCGCTATAAAGAAGATCAATATTTTTATTTTCAATAGTCATTTTTAATAAGTATTTAAGGAAATTTAAGATTTAGAATATTACTTAAGATTTTATTTAATTAAGAATTTTTATCTAATAGGAATATTTTACAGAATAATTCTAAAAAATTATAATATGATGTAACTTTAATTTTTATTCTCGAGTTACTAGAAAAAATTATTTAATGTCATATTCCTTAAATTCAACATTATTGCTGACAATTCTCTTGGCCATAGGATTATTTTTTTTTCTTAGGGCTTCCAGTAAAGATAGAACAACCATCGTTGAGATTTCATCTTCTCAGCAGCCAATTAAGGTTTTAAATGGTTTATGTGAATGGCTTAATTTGAGGGGATGGAAGCAAACAGGAGGAGATTTTGAACAAAGAATTTTAATATTCAAGGGTCAAGTTGTTTCTAGTAAATTTTTAGCAATTTTTTTAGGTTTTCTTGGCGGTTTTGGTTCTTGTGCTTTGGGATTAGTAATTATTCAAATATATCCTGAATTAGGTTGGTGGCCTATTCTTTTGGGATTAATTGGTGGCCCTTTGTCTGGAATTGTTTATTTTAAAAAATCAGCAAGAGAGGAGAAATTTGAATTAAGGTTGATCAACGAAAATGAAAATGATTCAACTTTCATGAGACTAAGAGCGCATAGGGATGAATTAATCTCTTTAGAAAATGAACTTGGAGAAAAACTTCAATTGAAAAGTGACGGTTCTTTATTTAAAACACCTATTTAAGATACTTTAAAATTTTATTCGATAATTTTTAATCAAAAATATTATTCTCTATACAGAATTTCTCTAACTCTTTATCATTTAACCAATCTTGGGGTTTTGTAAAAATTGATGTGAGAAATTCCTCTCGAGAACCCTTTTTAGCTTTATATCCATATTCCCATCTAGCTAAAGGCGGTAAGGACATTAATATAGATTCAGTTCTGCCATTTGTTTGTAGTCCAAAAATCGTCCCTCTATCCCAAACTAAATTGAATTCGACATATCTACCTCTTCGATATAGCTGGAATTCTCTTTCCTTCGATGAATATGTTTGAGAAGCTCTTTTTTCAATAATGGGCAAATATGAAGGGAGGAATGCCTGCCCACAGTTTTCCGCTAAAGAAAATAAATCATCCCAATTTAAATTAGATCTGCCAATATTTTGTGAAGCTTTTGATGCTTCTCCATTTTGATTATTTCCTCTATAAATATTGCCTGAACCATCTTGATAATCATAAAAAATACCTCCTATGCCTCTAGATTCATTTCTATGCTTCAAGAAGAAATATTCATCACACCATGGTTTGAAAACTTTATGCAAATCTTGATCAACTTTCTCACAAGCTTTTTTATGCTCATTATGAAAATTCCTTACATCAGAAAGATAAGGATAAAAAGGGGTTAAGTCTGCACCTCCCCCAAACCACCAAACAGGACCAGCTTCGAAATATCGATAATTCAGATGAACTGTAGGAATATAGGGATTCTTAGGATGCAAAACCATAGAAGTTCCCGTAGCAAACCATTCATGACCTTTTGCTTCGGGCCTTTGAGAGATTATAGATTGAGGTAATTCTTTTCCCTGTACTTCCGAGAAATTTACGCCTGCTTGCTCAAAAATAGAACCATTTTTCAATACTCTTGATCTTCCACCGCCACCTTCGTCTCTTAGCCAGGATTCTTCTGTAAATTTCCCTTTGCCATCTACATTTTCAAGTCCTGAACAAATTTTGTCTTGTAGAGTTAATAAGAGATTTTTAGTTTTTTCTCTCGAGTTTTTAGGAGGTTCTTTCAACATGTATTTAGTAAATCTTGAAGAAAAAAATTTTTTTGGTTAATTATAAGTTTCTCTTTATAATTTCTCTTAGGGGGTCCTTATTGCCTATTATTTGATAGTTCGACATAGTTCTTAATCTTTTAAACAGTCGACTACCTTGTCAAAATATTTAAAAATTTAATGACCACAATAGAAGATGCGAATTTTGCTTTACAAAAAGTTCTAGATGCTGGATCACAGAAAAATGTAATTGAATTAGCTTGGATTAAAAATGTAAGAGTAACTATACCGAGAGTAATCGTAACATTATCATTACCATCATTTGCAAATTCTCAGAGAGATAGAATTGTACAAGAGGTTAGAAAAGTACTACTGGATTTTGAAGATATTGATGATGTTCAAATAGAGATAGATAATAATCCTTCCAAAACAGAATCTCAAAATCAAAGTAATGCTCCTGAGTTGCAGAAGATTGATGGGATTCGGCATATCATAGCTGTTAGCAGTGGTAAAGGTGGAGTTGGAAAAAGTACCATTGCAGTTAATCTCGCTTGTTCTCTAGCTAAATTAGGCTTAAAAACTGGTTTGCTGGATGCGGATATATATGGACCTAATACTCCCTCAATGATGGGAGTTGCCGAACAGAATCCAAAGGTTACAGAAGGTAGTGGCAGTGATCAAAGGTTAATACCAATAAATAAATATGGAATTTCATTGGTATCAATGGGTTTCCTCATAGAAGAAGGTCAGCCAGTTATATGGAGAGGACCAATGCTTAATAGTATTATCCGACAATTTTTGTACCAAGTTGAATGGAATAATCTTGATTTTTTGGTTATTGACTTGCCTCCAGGAACAGGAGACGCTCAAATATCCCTTTCTCAATCTGTGCCTATTTCTGGAGCTATAGTTGTCACTACTCCTCAACAAGTATCTTTGCAAGATGCAAGGAGGGGATTAGCAATGTTTAAACAACTCGGAGTACCTTTACTGGGAATTGTAGAAAATATGTCAGTATTTATTCCGCCAGATATGCCAGGTAAAAAATATGAAATTTTTGGTAAAGGTGGTGGACAAACATTAGCTAACGAAAATGACTTACCATTATTAGCTCAAATTCCTATTGAAATCCCTCTCGTTGATGATAGTAATAAAGGTGTACCAATCTCAATAAGCCAGCCCAATAAAGAAAGTTCTGTTGTATTTGGTAATTTAGCTCAATTAATTAAGAATCAATTTGTTAATAGTTAATTGATGTTTAAGAGAATTTCTTTATTAAATAACAGAGGATTTTTACAAAAAAAAGACAACTTTAATAGAGGTTTTTTATTTTCTCCGCTACTTATAATTCCCCTGTTTTTAGTTATTATTTCGGGTTTTTTGATAAAAAGTATTCAGGGTGATTTTTTAGTATCGAACTATTTAGGTCATATCCTAACTGGTTTTTTAGGTTATTTTTTAGCATTTTTTATTTCTTATATACCGTTAGAGAGAATTAGAAAGTATGTGGTTCCATTTTATTTGTGTACTTTAATATCCTTATTACTAATTTATTTTTTTGGGATTTCAGTTTCTGGAGCTCAAAGATGGCTAAACTTGGGCATCTTTTCTTTTCAGCCTTCAGAGGTAGCTAAACTTAGTACTGTATTAACTCTTGCTTTAGTACTCGACAAAAAAATAATCCTAACAATAAGAGATTTAGTATTGCCCTTATTAGTAGTAGTTATTCCTTGGTTATTAATTTTCTTTCAACCGGACTTAGGTACCTCTTTAGTTTTAATTGTTTTGACAGGTGTGATGCTCTATTGGTCGCAAATGCCCATAGAGTGGATTTTGATATTAGTGTTTTGTATTATCACATCTATATTATATCTAACCTTACCAACTCTTCTTATTTTCTGGATTCCAGTTATAGGATATCTTGCTTATAGATCTTCAAAAAAGAAAATTATTTTTTCTGCTCTCGCTATTTCGTTCCATTTATTAGTGGCAAAATTGACACCAATTTTGTGGCAATATGGCTTAAAAGAATATCAAAAAGATAGATTAGTTTTATTTTTAGATCCAAATAGAGATCCATTAGGTGGCGGATATCATTTGATACAGAGTCAAATTGCAATTGGTTCTGGAGGATTATTTGGGACTGGTTTGCTAAAAGGTAAGCTGACTAATTTGCAATTTATACCAGAACAACATACTGATTTTATATTCAGTGCTTTAGGCGAAGAATTGGGTTTTGTGGGGTGCATAGTAGTTTTATTTTTGTTCTTTTTTTTGATTAAAAAACTTATTAATACTGCAACAATTGCTAGGACTAACTTTGAATCTCTAATTGTTATTGGAATAGCCTCAACTTTTTTATTTCAAATAATTATTAACTTATTTATGACTATTGGATTAGGACCAGTTACTGGGATTCCCCTTCCTTTTATGAGCTATGGTCGAACGTCATTGGTGACTAATTTTATATCTATTGGATTTGTTTTATCTATATTGAAACGTTCTAGATCACTAAGAAGTTGATGAAATCACAAATAACTATAAAAAAAATTCAAGAGCTTTTGATTAAAGGAGTTCAAACCATATATGTGGATGATGATACATCCAGAAGAATGTGGTGGGCTTCTTTAGAAGTTATTCAAAAAGATTTCCTTTCTCAGAATTATAAACAGGGGGGGATATGGGTTGCCTCGCCTTTGCCAGCTTTTAATGATAAAAAATTTTTAAATCAACTTCATGGATGGCTTTGGTCTCCTGAGGGGTTTCCATACTTTCAAAATGAGAATGCAGGTTTTTTACCAGTCAATAATTCAGAAAAGATAAAAAAAGATTTCGATTTAGTTAGTAATTATAAAGTCTTAAATCTTTGTCAAGAAGATGGCTATGAACCTTTTTTGATGATAATCACCCCAAATTTTCAATGCGTATTATCAATTGTAGGAGAAAAAGATAAGAAAATTCTATTAATGAAGTGTGATGAAGAAAGCCTAAAACTTTCAATTGAATTAATGCATGCAAAATTAAATCAAGAAAATTATGAGGAAGGAGTAAAATTTCGTAATGCAATCAATAATTTAGGTAACCTTAATATTAATAATCAATTTGAAAAATTATTTTGGCCAATATTATCGGCAAAATTAGCAAATATTACGCCAAATCATAATATACAGAATTCTGTGAAAAATGATGAAAAAAATGTGCAAATAACTGAAGCAAAATTATTACGTGCAATTTCTCATGAAGTAAGAACTCCTTTGGCAACAATAAGAACCCTAATAAGTTCTACTTTAAAAAAATATAAAATGGATGAATCAATGAGAAATCGTTTAATTCAAATAGATAATGAATGTAATGAACAAATTGATAGGTTTGGTTTAATCTTTAATGCAGCAGAATTAGTTAGTAATGAAGTACCATCATTGAATAACTTGGCGAAAATTAATTTAGCCGAAATTTTCAAAAAGCTTGCTCCTTTGTGGAATAAACAATTAAATCGACGTGGTATTTCTTTGAAGATAGATATCCCCAAACAACTTCCACAAATTTTGAGTGATTCTGAAAAATTAGAATTAATGTTAAGAGGATTAATTGATAAAAATACTAGAGGATTAAAAGAAGGTAGTACATTAATTTTAGAATTAAGACCAGCTGGTCAAAAACTCAAACTTCAACTCAAAGTACAAAAATTAGATAACAATCAAAAAGAAATTCTAAAAAAAGATAACGGTTCTGATATTGGTCCTGTTTTAAATTGGAACCCTCAAACTGGAAGTTTACAACTTAGTCAAAATGCCACTCAAAAGTTGTTAGCTAGTTTAGGAGGGCATGTCACACAAAGACGTGATACAGGTTTGACAGTATTTTTTCCGATTTCAGATGCAAAATGAAATGAGAATTAAGTTATACATATATTAAATAATGTAGAAAATTTCTTATTAATTTTGAATTTTGCAAAATATGAATGCTAATTTCTTATTATAAATAACTCAAAATTTAGGATGACTGAAACTTTAGTTGGTCAATTTCCAAAGCATATAGGAAGTACTGGGGGTTTATTAAACTCAGCAGAAACCGAAGAAAAATATGCAATTGTATGGAAAAGTTCAAAGGAACAAGCATTTGAATTGCCCACCGGTGGAGCGGCTATTATGCATGAAGGTGATAATTTAATGTACTTTGCAAGAAAAGAACAATGCCTTGCATTAGGGACACAATTAAGAGCCTTCAAACCAAGAATTGAAGATTTTAAAATCTACCGAATTTTCCCAGGTGGCGATATTGAATTTTTACACCCAAAGGATGGTGTTTTCTCTGAAAAAGTAAATGAAGGCAGAGAGAAAGTAGGTCATAATCCTAGAAGAATAGGTGAGAATCCTAATCCAGCTGGTTTGAAATTTACAACTAAGAATACTTTTGATTAACTTCCTTAAAGTTGATATAAAAGAAGAAAATAATTATAATTTGGGCTGACATTATTAATATGATCAGCTCACAGAAAGATAGTTTTTTAAAGGCTTACAAAGAAGGTAAAAATTTTATACCTATAGTTGAAACTTGGCCAGCAGATTTAGAGACTCCATTATCGACTTGGTTAAAATTATCTTCAAAAGATTCCCATGGTGTTTTTCTTGAATCTGTTGAAGGTGGGGAGAATTTGGGTAGGTGGAGTATTGTTGCTACTAAACCTCTTTGGGAAGCAGTTTGTTATGGAGAAGAAATAGTTAAAACTTGGAATAATGGCAAAACTGAAACACATAAAGGTGATCCTTTTGATATTTTAAGAAGTTGGACAAAGGAATATAAGTCAACCATGCTTGATGACTTACCATCAATTGGACAGTTATATGGCTCTTGGGGTTATGAATTAATAAATCGAATAGAACCAAGCGTTCCAATAAATGAAATACCAGAAAACAATATCCCTTATGGTTCCTGGATGTTTTTTGATCAGTTAGTTGTTTTTGATCAAATAAAAAGATGTATTACTGCAGTGGTTTATGCAGATACAACTTCTTCAAAAGAGTGCTCAATTGAAGAGTTGTATCTAAACTCAATTTCTAAAATTCAGAAAACTAGAAATTTAATGAGAGTTCCTCTAAAAGAAAATGAGTTTTTAGATTGGAATGAAAATGAGAATTTGAATTTAGATCTAGAAAGTAATTGGGAGAAAAAAGATTTTGAGGATGCAGTTCTCTCTGCAAAAGAATACATAAGAAAGGGAGATATCTTCCAAATAGTTATAAGTCAGAGATTCCAAACTCAAGTCAATAATGATCCCTTTAATTTATATAGAAGTTTGAGGATGGTTAATCCATCTCCATACATGTCATTTTTTGATTTCGGCTCATGGTATCTGATAGGTTCAAGTCCTGAAGTAATGGTTAAAGCAGAAAAAAATAAAAATAGTCAGATTGTTGCAAGCTTAAGACCAATAGCTGGCACAAGACCTAGAGGTATTGATAATCAACAAGACTTGGAATTAGAAAAGGATTTATTAAAAGATCCAAAAGAGATAGCTGAGCATGTAATGCTAATTGATCTTGGGAGAAATGATCTTGGAAGAGTTTGTGAAATTGGTACTGTCAAGGTTAAGGATTTAATGGTTATTGAGAAATATTCACATGTTATGCATATAGTCAGTCAAGTTGAGGGAATCTTAAAAAACAATGCTGATGTATGGGATTTGCTCAAAGCATCCTTTCCCGCTGGGACAGTAACTGGCGCCCCAAAAATAAGAGCTATGCAATTGATTAAGCACTTTGAAAAAGATGCTAGAGGACCTTATGCTGGTGTTTACGGATCTATTGATATTAATGGTGCATTAAATACAGCAATTACGATAAGAACCATGATAGTTAAACCCTCAAGAGATGGGAAATATGATGTATCAGTGCAAGCAGGAGCTGGAATAGTTGCTGATTCTTTTCCTGAAAATGAATATCAAGAGACGATAAATAAAGCAAAGGGGATACTAAAAGCATTAGCCTGTTTGGATAAATAAATGAGTCAAAATAATCTTTATAAGGGTTTTGAGGTGGAACTTTTCACAGGTTCTTTAAATTCTCATATTGGTGTTTCGGCTGAAATTGAGAAAAAATTTCCTGATTTTGTAAAAGAGCCAGATAACAGAAACGTTGAATACATAACAACACCTGAAAAAGACTACGGTTCTTTATATGAGAAATTAATAACTCCAAGAAAAAAGTTAAGGAAGTGGCTAAATACTAAAAATTTAACAATCATTCCTTCATCCACTCTTTGTTTTAAACACGATATTCAATTTCAAAGATCTGATATTGACAACGTCTATCATCAATTTATTCAAGATAATTATGGAATATCTATTGCAACTTCAAGTGTCCATATAAACATAGGAATAGATGATTTAGATAAACTTTTTACAGCTATAAGACTTATAAGATCTGAGGCTGCTCTATATCTATCATTAAGTGCTAGTTCACCTTTTTTAAATAATAAAATTACGAATAATCACTCTCAGAGATGGATCCAGTTTCCTAAAACACCAAGTAGGGTGCCTTTTTTTGTAAATCATAATTCTTATATCGACTGGATAGAGGAAAATATATCTAATAAAAACATGCAAAATATTAGGCATTTTTGGTCGTCAATCCGACCAAATGGTCCCCAAAGACCTTTAATTCTTGATCGTTTGGAATTAAGAATTTGTGATTTTGTTCACGATATTAATCTGCTTTTAGGGATAACGGCCATGATAGAACTAAGGATTTTAAATCTTTTTGAAAATATAAATACCTTAGATCCTATGAATGCTAGTATTTTTTCTATGGATGAGTTGTCAGAAATATGTGATCAAAATGAAATTAATGCTGCTAAAGATAGTCTGAATTCAGAGTTAATTCACTGGCAAGATGGCAAAAAAGTTATTTGTAGAGAATGGATTCAAAACTTATTATCAGATTTATCATCCACAGCAGAAAATTTTGGTATGAAACATCTTTTAGATCCTATCTATAAAGTGCTTGAAGAAGGTAATCAATCTATGAAATGGATAAATCAATATGAAAAAGGTCTTTCTATTGAGCAGATAATGAAAATTTCTATCGAAGATATGATTAGGAGTGAGGCCAAGAATGTTTGATTATTTAAATAAACATTTGATCTGAACATTTTCACTTGTGACATAATGATTATATGGAATCTTTTCGACAGATAAAAAATAATAACGTGGATCTGATAAGTAACAATGATCCACTTGATAAAAATCGTCTTTTAATTGAAGATCTCTGGGAATCTGTGCTCAGAGAAGAATGCCCAGATGATCAAGCAGAGAGATTGATACAGCTTAAAGAATTAAGTTATTCAAAACAAATTGATGGTGATAGTTCAAAAACTTTTAAAAATGAAATAGTTGATATTGTAAATTCTATGGATTTAGCAGAATCTATAGCAGCAGCAAGGGCGTTTTCATTATATTTTCAACTCGTGAATATTTTGGAACAAAGAGTTGAGGAAGATAGATATATTCAAAGCTTTACCAATAAGGATGTTCAAAAATCGCCCGACAATCTTGATCCTTTTGCCCCAGCATTGGCTAGGCAAAATGCTCCAGTAACTTTTAGAGAATTATTTTACAGGCTGAGAAAATTAAATGTACCACCAGGAAAATTAGAGGAGTTATTACAGGAAATGGATATTCGTTTAGTTTTTACTGCACATCCGACGGAGATAGTAAGACATACGATTAGACATAAGCAAACAAGAGTAGCAAATTTGTTAAAAAAAATACAGATTGAGCAATTTCTAACAAAAGAAGAAAAAATTTCTCTAAAAACCCAATTAAAAGAGGAAGTAAGACTTTGGTGGAGAACAGATGAATTGCATCAATTTAAACCTTCAGTTTTAGATGAAGTTGATTATGCCTTGCATTATTTTCAGCAAGTTTTATTTAATGCGATGCCTCAATTGAGGGGCAGGATCGCTGAAGCACTTACCGAAAATTATCCAGATGTTCAGTTGCCCTCAGAATCTTTTTGTAACTTCGGTTCTTGGGTAGGCTCTGATAGGGACGGTAATCCATCGGTCACTCCTGAGATAACATGGAGAACTGCTTGCTACCAAAGGCAGTTGATGTTGGAAAGATATATTATTGCGACGTCTAATCTTAGAGATCAATTAAGTGTGTCGATGCAATGGAGTCAAGTAAGTTCCTCCTTATTAGAGTCACTCGAAACTGACAGGGTTAAGTTCCCTGAAATATATGAAGCTAGAGCTACAAGGTATAGATCAGAACCTTACAGATTAAAATTAAGTTATATTTTAGAGAAATTAAGGTTAACACAAGAAAGAAATAATTTATTAGCTGATAGTGGGTGGAAATTTGACTTGGAGGGAGAAACTGATAACAAAAATCTAGATAAAGTTGAAAACTTATATTACAAGTCAGTAAACGAATTTACTTATGATCTCGAACTAATTAAAAATAGCTTGATTAGTACAGATTTAACTTGTGAGTCTGTAAATACCTTACTTACTCAGGTTCATATTTTTGGATTTTCTTTAGCAAGTTTAGATATTCGTCAAGAGAGTACAAGGCATAGTGACGCTATACAAGAGCTTACAAATTATCTTGATTTATCTGTTCAATATGACCAAATGTCTGAGGAAGAGAAAATTAAATGGCTTATAGACGAATTAAATACAAAAAGGCCTTTAATTCCATCTGACGTTAACTGGACAAAAACTACAGAAGAAACCTTTTCAGTTTTTAAAATGGTTAAGAGACTACAGCAAGAATTTGGAAGTCGCATTTGTCATTCTTATGTAATTTCAATGAGTCATAGTGCATCTGATTTGCTTGAAGTTCTCTTACTGGCAAAAGAAATGGGACTTCTTGATCAAAATTCACAAAAGTCAAAATTATTAGTTGTTCCTCTTTTTGAAACTGTGGAAGACCTTAAAAGAGCACCAGAAGTAATGGAAAAGTTGTTTAAATTAGATTTCTATAGATCATTATTGCCAAAAGTAGGAGAATCTTTTAAACCTCTGCAAGAATTAATGCTTGGATATTCTGATAGCAATAAAGATTCAGGGTTTGTTTCTAGTAATTGGGAAATTCATAGAGCCCAAATAGCTCTTCAAAATCTCTCAAGTAGAAATAACATATTGCTAAGACTTTTTCATGGAAGAGGTGGTTCTGTAGGGAGAGGAGGAGGACCAGCCTATCAGGCAATATTGGCTCAACCAAGCGGCACTTTAAAAGGGCGAATAAAAATAACAGAACAAGGTGAAGTTTTAGCTTCTAAATATAGTCTTCCCGAACTGGCTTTGTACAATCTTGAGACTGTAACTACAGCGGTAATTCAAAATAGTTTGGTAAATAATAGACTTGACGCTACTCCAGAATGGAATCAATTAATGTCTAGGTTGGCAGAAACATCAAGGTCTCATTACAGAAAATTAGTGCATGAGAATCCTGATTTGTTAAATTTCTTTCAAGAGGTCACTCCAATAGAAGAAATAAGTAAATTACAGATATCTAGTAGGCCTGCTAGAAGAAAAAAAGGTGCAAAAGATTTGTCAAGTTTAAGAGCTATTCCATGGGTATTTGGTTGGACACAAAGTAGATTTCTTTTGCCAAGTTGGTTTGGAGTAGGCACTGCATTGTCATCTGAATTAAATTCAGATCCACAACAAATTGAATTATTAAGAGTTCTGCATCAAAGATGGCCATTTTTTAGGATGCTCATATCTAAGGTAGAAATGACATTATCTAAGGTGGATTTGGAAGTTGCTAGATATTATGTTGATACTCTTGGTAGTAAAGAAAATAAAGATTCTTTTGATGATATTTTTGAAGTAATTTCTAAAGAATATAATCTTACAAAATCTTTAATACTTGAAATTACTGGTAAAAATAAGCTCCTAGAATCTGATAGAGACTTGAAATCATCAGTAAGCTTGAGAAATAAGACAATTATTCCATTAGGGTTTTTGCAGGTTTCACTTCTAAGAAGATTAAGAGACCAGACAAGACAACCTCCAATAAGCGAATTTATTATAGATAAAGATGAATCTAGAAGAGCTTACAGCAGAAGTGAACTATTGAGGGGAGCACTTTTAACTATTAATGGGATAGCAGCTGGCATGAGAAATACAGGTTGATAATTGCAATATTTTTCTAAAAAAAAACTTGTTCTTCCAGAAGGTTATTTTGTTAACTCTTCTCAAATCCCATTAGCTAAAGAAGTTAACAAACTTTTAGCGAATTGTGGTTGTGAGACATTTCCAATAAAACCTCTTTCTGAGGCTATTCAGAAAAGTAATTTCTTTTTTACCATACAGAATGAATTAAAAAATAAATTATATGGCTTTGTAAGGGTTACGTCCGACAGGGGATTGAATGCTAACTTGTGGAATTTAAGTGCATTGCCAGGGAATAATCAGCAACTTTATTATTCAATATTGCTTCAAGTAACTCTTGAGAAAATAAATAGAGAAATGCCTGGATGCAGTATTTCTGTACAGGCTCCAGTATCTTCTTTTATAAGTTTAGAGGAAAATGGATTCATACTAGATCCAAATGGAATAAGAGTAATGGGATATAAACTTTAAAAATCATTTTACGAGCATGGAGGGATTCGAACCCCCGACTCTCAGAACCGGAATCTGATGCTCTATCCAACTGAGCTACATGCCCTTTAATTTTTCAATTTCTTTAAAGAAAATCTAAATATTTTAAACTTAGCTAATTTAATTAATGAATGCACAAAAAAAATTTTTTTAAATAAATTAAAAATTAAAAATTTTCGGAACCATAAAAGTTTTGAAATTGATCTAAAAGAGCAAAGAGCAATTGTTCTTGGCTGCAATGGTATTGGCAAGTCAAATTTACTTGAATCGGTTGAATTTTTAAGTCAATTAAAATCTAATAGAGCACTAAGCGATAAAGATTTAATAGAGAACGATAGTGATATGGCTGTAGTTATAGGACAGATAAATTTTAAAGACGATTTAAAGTTAAATTTATTCCGAAAAGGGCCTAAAAGAATTTATGTTAATGAATCAATCTTGAAAAAACAGAGTGAAATAAAGAATTATATTCGGAGTGTATGTTTCTGTTCTAATGATATAGATATTGTTAGAAGTGAACCCAGTTATCGAAGAACATGGATTGATAAAGTCGTATCTCAGCTTGAACCAGTATATTTAGACCTGATAAGTAGATTTAATAGGCTTTTAAAACAAAGAAGTCATTTTTGGCGTTCGGAAAGTTTCTTAAAAACCCAATCCACAGATATTGTTGAAAGCTTTGATATTCAAATGTCAATAATAAGTACAAGAATTTTTAGGCGCAGAAGAAGAGCTTTATTAAAAATAAAACCATATGTTGAATATTGGCATAATCATTTAAGTAAATCTCAAGAGCAAATAGACATAAATTATCTTTCGGGGATACAAAATATAAGTCCAGAAGAAGAAGAAGAAGAAGTTATTAGTAAAAAAATAGCAGAACAACTCTTAAATCAGCGTTCAATAGAAGCATTGACTGGTAAATGTAATTTTGGCCCTCATCGTGATGATGTTGAGTTTCTAATCAATAATGTTTCAGTTAGAAAATATGGTTCCTCAGGACAGCAAAGGACTTTTATCTTGGCTTTAAAGATGGCTGAACTCGATTTATTAACTAAAACATTAAATGTTCCTCCAATACTTATATTGGATGATGTCTTGGCGGAATTAGATTTAACCAGGCAAAATTTGTTATTAAATTCTGTTGGTAAAGATAGTCAATGTTTTATAAGTGCGACACATTTAGATAAATTTAATCAGTCTTTCTTAGGCTCGTCACAAATGATTCACTTATAATTTTAAAAAGGCATGATTTTTAGCTAATCTTAATTTCATATAAATTTCTTAAATGGAAATCTACAAAAAAAGTCAAATTTTAAGTTCGTTAAGTGATGAGCAAAAATTAAGTCATCAAAGTAAACACCTTTTGTTGGAACTTTATAGATGCGATCGCGAAAAATTAAATGACGAATCCTTTTTGCGCTGTATTTTAAATAGAGCTGCTAAATTGGCAAATGCAACAGTTTTGAATTTGATAAGTAATAAATTTGAGCCTCAGGGGGTTACGGCAATTGCATTACTGGCAGAATCTCATATTTCAATACATACTTGGCCTGAATCTAATTATTCGGCAGTCGATATTTTTACATGTGGTCAAAATATGATGCCTGAACTAGCTAGTCAATATTTAATTGAATCTTTGATGGCTAAAGAACATTCTTTGCGTGTCATTGAGCGAAATCCACCTTCAGCAGTCTCTAAACAGATCAGAACGGTTGTTTGACAATATTTACCTATTTAATTTTCCGCTTACTAGTCCCTCAAGATCTAAACTTGTGCAATTAAATCCTAAATTAGAAAAATATTGAACTAACTCACTAAAATTATATTTGTTAAAAAAATGCTTTAATTCATCTTGGGGAATTTCTATTCTTGCAGTTGAGCCTTGGCATCTAACTCTAACCTCCGATAATCCACATTCTTTAAGATATTCTTCTGCTTTCTCAACCATTTTTAGCCTTTCACTAGTTATTTCATGGCCATAAGGAAATCTTGATGATAAGCAAGGTTGAGCAGGTTTATCCCACCAAGGAAAACCCAATGCTCTTGATATATCCCTAATGTCTTGTTTTGAGAATTTAAATTTTGCAAGGGGAGAGATAACTCCTGCTTGTTTTGAGGCTTGTATACCTGGTCTGTAATCTTTAAGATCATCAAGATTGACTCCATCTAAAACAATCTTGTAATTAAGTTTTTTAGAGAGGTAGGTTGTATGTTTGTGGAGCTCTTTTTTGCATGCAAAGCACCTATCCTTAGGATTTTTACTGTAACTTGATTGGTCTAATTCTGATGTTTTAATTTCTAAATGCTTTACTCCAATCCATTTTGCTTGCCTTCTTGCTTCTTCACGAAGAGTATTGGCTAATGCAGGAGAAATACCAGTTATAGCAATTGCTTTGCTACCTAATTGCTCGAATGCTAATGATGCTACTAATGTACTGTCAACTCCTCCGGAATAAGCAATACAAACACTATCAAGATTCTTAATGTATCTTCTAATTGTATAAAGCTTTTCACTTTGTTCATCAGAGAGAATTTCTAGTTGATTGAACATGCTAATTACTTTAAAATTCAAATTACCTATGAATAGGTTGAATTTATTATTAAATCTTTAATAATATTCTTATCTATATCTTAGATTAAATTTACTAATTTTGTTCAATTGACGAATACGAGTAGAAATAGAGGAATTGGAATTGTCACAGCAAGTGACAGTCAAGAGAGATCAAAAGGTCAATTACATATTTATGATGGAGAGGGTAAGGGGAAAAGTCAGGCTGCTTTGGGAGTAGTTCTCAGGACAATAGGATTAGGAATATGCGAAAAAAGACAGTCAAGAGTTTTACTTCTAAGATTTTTAAAAGGCCCTGAGAGGCCATATGACGAGGATTCAGCTATAGAGGCTTTACAAAGAGGCTTTCCACATTTAATTGACCATGTAAGGACAGGAAGATCTGAATTCTTTACTGCTGACCAAGTGACAAAGTTTGATGTTGGTGAGGCTGAGAGAGGTTGGAATATTGCTAAAGGAGCAATTGCTAGTTCTCTTTATTCTGTAGTTGTACTAGATGAGTTGAATCCAGTTCTTGATTTAGGAATGCTTGATATCAATGAAGTAGTTGATTCTCTTCAAAATCGTCCAGATGGATTAGAAATAATTATTACTGGAAGGGCAGCCCCGCCCTCTTTGGTAAGAATATCTCAACTCCATTCAGAAATGAGACCACGTTTGATAGGAGACTTATCAGAACTAACCAGACAAAGTAGTTCTAGTGGTGGAATTGAGATTTATACAGGTGAAGGAAAGGGTAAATCCACAAGTGCACTCGGTAAGGCTCTTCAAGCTATCGGTAAAGGAATATCTCAAGATAAAAGTCATAGAGTTTTAATATTACAGTGGTTAAAAGGTGGAAATGGTTATACCGAAGATGCTGCCATAGAAGCTTTGAGAGAGAGTTACCCTCATTTAGTAGATCATTTGCGTTCAGGCAGAGATGCCATCGTATGGAGAGGTCAGCAACAACCAATTGATTATGTTGAGGCTGAAAGAGCATGGGAAATTGCTAAAGCTGCTATTTTGTCTGGCTTGTATAAAACAATCATTTTAGATGAATTGAATCCAACTGTTGATTTAGAGTTGTTACCTGTGGAATCAATACATCAAACGCTCTTAAAAAAACCAGCAGATACAGAAGTTGTAATTACTGGGAGGTGTAAAAATGAACCTTCATACTTTGAACTAGCTGATGTTTACTCTGAAATGGTTTGTCATAAGCATTATGCAAATGTGGGAGTTGATTTGAAAAGAGGTGTAGATTACTAACTATTCTTAAAAAATTAATTGCACAATATTTTTTTTACCTTTTCAATGCCGCCTTCAATAGATCTTGACTGAATTTTGAATTTAGACAAGATTCTTGAAGCTTTTTCAGAACGTTTCCCCGATTTACATATAGTGAAAACCTCTTTATTTAAACTTTCTTTTTGAATAAATTTTAAGTCAGATTCTTGGTTCAAATGACTTAAGGGAATTGAGATAGATCCCTCTATTGCAGATGTAGAAAATTCTTCATTTTCTCTAACATCAATTAAAAGAATTTTGTTGGGTTTTGCTTTGTATAAACTATTAAAGTCATTAGCATTAATACTTTTAATTACATCGTTTTCCCCGCAATATTCATCACTATTATAAAAGCTCTCAAACTGAGACAGATTTTTTATTCGTTTATTTAACTGATCACTTTTTAGATGTAATTTTTTCATATTCATATTCAATAGATCAAAAATTAAAATCTTCCCATCTAAAATTTCACCTTTTTTCAAAATGATTTTGATAATTTCATTAACCTGAAGAATTCCTATTAAACCTGTTGAAACACCTACAACCCCGTATTCTGCACAACTAGGGGCAGCATTTTTTGAAGGTGATTCTGGAAGTAAGTCTCTTAAATTAGGACTATTTTTATATAAATTGAAAACACTCACTTGCCCTTCAAAGCCTTGTACACTTCCAAAGACTAGGGGTTTATTTAATATCAGGCATGAATCATTTATTAAATATCTTGTGCCAAAGTTATCCGAGCAATCACAAATAACATCAAACTCCTTTATTAATTCAAGAGCATTTTTAGGATTAATTCTCTCTGAAAAGGTTAATATTTCACAATTAGGATTGAATTTTTTAATTCTTTCCCTAGCAGAATCAATTTTAAGATTGCCAATAGTATTTGTTTCATGAATTATCTGTCTCTGGAGATTAGACTTTTCAACTTGATCGTTATCAACTATTCCAATTCTCCCAATTCCTGCTGCAGCTAGATAAAGCAAAACGGAAGAACCAAGCCCACCTGCTCCAATGCATAATACTGAGCTGTTTTTAAGATTTAGTTGGCCCTCATAACCTATCTCTTTGAGGGTCAAATGTTTTTGATATCTTTCTTCTTCATCAGAGTTTAAGAAATTAAATTTTATATCTTTGGACATTGAAATCCTTTAATTTTTGCGAGATAAACTATGAAAATATAATAATTAAAATAAAAATTTTAGACTTTTAAATTTTTCTTATTACTCTAATTTATTAATGTTTTTGTTAGAACTAGACCATAATGTGAAGTTTTTATAAATCAATTTTAAGTTTAAATATCTTCAGAAAGCATATATACCAACGCCTCTAAAAAAATACAAAATGTTTCGGTTCGGAATTTTGCACAACAAAAAGGTAGTCAATAGACGTTTTTTCCGATACTGTCTGGTTCATATATTAAGTTTACTGAATTCATGAGTGATAACACTCCAGAGTCAAACCAAGACTCCGGCTCCGATACAAGCTCAGAAACCAAAAGTTTTTCAGAGAAGTACTCTGATGTTATGGGAAAAGTCAACGAAACCCTTGGTAATGTTGATTGGACTCAAATGGGTAAGTACGGCAAGGCGGCAGGCATAATTGCTGTTGTCGTAATAGCTCAGATAATAATTAAAGTTGTCATTGACACGATAAACTTTTTCCCAATTCTTCCTGGTTTACTAGAACTGCTAGGGGTCATTGTTGTCGGTCAATGGAGCTGGCAAAATCTTCGTACCAGTGAAAATCGTGAAGCTGTTCTAGATAAGGTACAAAATCTTAAGAAGACATATTTAGGGTAGTTAAAGATTACATATTAAGAATTGCTTTTACGTAATCTTCAACTTGGTTTAAGTACCCTCCTCCAAACATATTGGCGTGATTCAATATGTGATAAAAATTATAAATAATAATTCTTTTTTCAAATCCGTTTTTTATAGGAAAAATTCTATGATATTCTTCATAAAATTCTTTTCTAAAACCTCCAAATAGTTTTGTCATAGCTATATCTACTTCATTATCTGCCCACCAAGATGCAGGGTCAAATATAACCCCCTTTCCATTTTTGTCCATTCCTGCATTGCCTGACCATAAATCACCATGAACTAGAGCATTTATTGGTTTGTGATTCAGCAATTCTGATTTAATTTTTTCTTTAACTTTATTTATAATTTCTTTATCTAAAATTCTCGATTTAAGACTTAATAATTGAGGTATTATCCTTAAGTTTAAAAAACAATCTATCCAATTATCTTCCAAGCCTTTTTTCTGATCTGTTGTTCCGATAAAACCCTCAACTGGAAACCCAAACATTTTGGGATTAGATTCAGCTGATTTTAAGTGCAATTCACCTAAACCTTTTCCAAGCTTTTTTTGGTCAAAGTTATGCATATCTATCCATTCAATTAAAAGAATCTCTATATTTTTTATATTTTTATATGCAATAACTTCAGGAATAACTAAGTTTTCTTGATTAATATATTTTCTCAAATTTTGGAGACAATATTTTTCAAATTCAAGAAATTTTTTGTTTCTAATGTTTCTTTTAAGGAATAACTTTTTGTTTGAGAATTCTATTCGCCATGCATTATGAATATCGCCACCATGTACTTGTTCAATACTTTTTGGATAGGTTTCACCTAATTCTTCACAAATTTCGTTAATTTCAATAGGAGATAATTTTTGCATTTTAATGAAAAAGTCTGAAGTTATTGTTGTAGGCGCCGGTATAGCAGGACTAACTTCTGCAGCGATTTTATCAAAACAAGGCTTATCAGTGACTTTAATCGAATCTCATACTCAAGCCGGAGGATGTGCCGGTACTTTTAAAAGAAAGAATTATACTTTCGATGTTGGCGCAACTCAGGTTGCTGGTTTAGAGAAGGGAGGAATACATTCTAGAATTTTTGATTTTTTAGATATTCCATCCCCAGAAGCCACAATTTTAGACCCTGCTTGCATTGTTGATTTAAATGATGGTGGTAATCCTATACCTATTTGGTATGAAAAAAGTAAATGGATTGCTGAACGAGAAATGCAGTTTCCTGGGAGTCAAAGATTTTGGAAGCTTTGTACCCTAATACATGAAAGTAATTGGATATTTGCTAATAATAATCCTGTATTACCAATAAGTAATTTTTGGGATTTTTCTCAACTTCTTAAAGCACTAGTACCTTCAAACCTTGTCACAGGTATCTTACTTAAATCTACTATTTTTGATCTATTGCGGATATGTGGATTATCCAAGAATGAGCGCTTGATTAAATTCTTAAATCTTCAACTAAAACTTTATTCTCAAGAGGACGTTTATAGTACTGCAGCATTATATGGATCTACTGTTCTTCAGATGTGTCAACAGCCACATGGTCTGTGGCATCTTAAAAAATCTATGCAGTCTTTAAGTGAATCATTAGAAAGTTCATTAATTAAAACTGGAGTTAATTTAATTTTTGGACAAGAAGTTAATTCTATAACTTTTGACGACGTAAATATGTGTTGGCAACTATCTGCTAATTCGAAAAAAAAATCATTTATTTATCAAGCAAAAGATGTGATTTATACCGCACCTCCACAATCTTTGCTCAAGCATTTGAAAGATCCTTTAGAAAGAAAAAAAAATTATAAAAATCGACTTAATAATTTGCCTGATCCAAGTGGAGCTGTAGTTTTTTATTCAGCATTAAAAAAGGAACATATTAAAAAAACATTCTCCAATCATTATCAATTTGTTTCAAAAGAATTTTGTTCGTTATTTGTATCAATTAGTGATGATGGTGATGGAAGAGCGCCAAAAGGTGAGGTTACTTTAATTGCCAGTATCTTTACCAAAACTAAAGATTGGTTTGATCTAGATAAACAAACTTACTTAAAGAAGAAAAATGATTTCATGAAAAAAATATCGCTTGAATTGGAAAGTCAATTTGATATTGATCCTGAAAATTGGCTACATAGGGAATTAGCAACTCCATTGGGCTTTGAAAAATGGACAAAAAGACCTAATGGAATAGTAGGCGGGCTTGGTCAAAATCCAGATATTTTTGGTTTATTTGGATTATCAAGTAGGACACCTTTTGAAGGTTTATGGTTATGTGGAGATTCGATTTATCCAGGAGAGGGGACTGCAGGTGTTAGTCAGTCTGCATTAATGGTTTCAAGGCAAATTTTAGCTTCCAAAGGTATAGAAAATTTTAGTTTATAAAATTTTGTCTGTTTTCTTTTGCTTCAGCAAGTTTTTTAGAAAGTAAATCCCAATTTTTTTCTTTAATAAGAGATTCCAGTATATTCAGCTTATTTTTAAAATTATTTATGGAATTTAAAACATTAATCTGATTATTAATAGCTAAATCTAGGCCTAGTTGTTCATTGCCTCCGCCAACTCTCGAAGTGTCAGCAAATCCTGTAGCAGCTAATTTTTGCGAGAGATCTAATAAAGATTGATTATTTTTTGTTTGCGCAGTTTCTATGAGGGCAGAAGCTAAAAATATAGGCAAATGAGAAATTAGAGATACTGCTTCATCATGCTCTTTTGGCGAAGCTTGGCAAATTTCACAATCCATTGATTTTATGAGCTCGGAAATAGTTCTGACTGAATTTAAATCACTATTTTGTGTTGGGGTAATAATCCATTTTGCATTTTTAAAAAGACCTTCAAAACCTGAATCAACTCCTTTTTTTTCTGTTCCTGCCATTGGATGAGATCCAATAAATAGAGGATGTAAATTTTCCCATGTATTTACAATTGGTTCTTTTACAGAGCCTACATCAGTTAGTATTGTTTCCTGAGGTATTGATGCTACTAATTGTTGCGACGGACTGATCAAATCTTTGATAGGCAATGCCAAAATTATTAGCTCACATTTTTTTAATAAGCTCAGATCACAGCTAACAAAATTTGCAAGTTTTTTATCCTTAGCTTTTTTTTCATTAAATTCATTATTTGCTATTCCATAAATTGTATGATTTAGACTTTGGAGTTTTAATCCTAAAGAACCACCAATTAATCCTAATCCTACTATTCCAATTTTCATAAATTAATTAATTCAAGACCCTCTTTTATTGATACCAATTTTTTGTATATTAGGTTCATAAATTTTGCATGTTTTTGAAATTAAATTAATTATAAATGCTTGAAATTTTAAGTCATCAATATTTGAAAAATTTTTTGAGAGATCAAAGTATTAATTGGGAGCACATATATTCTTTTGGGAGGATAGTTTCCAAATGTATTGAAAATGATTCTACCTATCTAATTAATTCAGAAATTTTCTCTAGCTATGATTGGTTACCTCCAATTTTGATTTCTTTATTTTTAAAGGAAGAGGATTCAACTTTTATTTTATCTAAAGAAAAAATCCAATTTATAAGCCAATTTCAGATTGATTCATTGAAAAATCTAGGTTTTAATTTTATTTTGAAAAATGATCAATTTATTTTTGCAAATCATCATGTTCACTTGATAACTATCCAAAATTTTCTTAATGATCCCAATTCTCGTAATCTTAGAAATCATCGAATAGTTTATTCAGGAATTGAGGATATAAAACAGGATTTAAAAAATCATTTTAGGATTTCTTTACTTAAAAAGGATTGGACAAAAAATTTTAAAGAATTTGAATTAATCAATCAAAAATTTATAAAAGTATATGATTCGTTGAAGAAAAAGTTCTTCTTGAGAAAGGTCTTAGGAAATAGTTATATCAATTTAGATGAAAAAGAAATTAGTTTCTTGTCAAACTTTTTTCATGAAAATTCTTTTTTTTCTGATAAATTTTTAAGCGTCAACAAAGCATTATCTCAAGGTTGGGCATGCTGGGTAAAGTTAAACGATACAAATTTAGATTGGAATTTGTATTTACAGCCAATAGATGAACTTTTTCAAATTAAGGAATTTTTTTCAAATAATAAATTTGTTTTTTTATCAGCATTGAGAAAAGATAATTTTTTCCAAATGTATTTTAAAAAGCATAGTTTAGATATTGACTTGGTTATTAATTTTAAGAGTAATTTTGAAGAGAAAAAGATTTCTTTATATATACCCTCTAAACAGTTGCTTCCTAATAATCCTCTTTTTACCAATTCAATCTTGGACAAATGCAAAAAGTTAATACTTTTTAGAAAGGGTTTAACTTTAGTGTTGTCTGATGATATTGATTTAAAAACTAATCTTGCTACAGAATTAGCTTCTACTTACGGGAAGAGAGTATTGCTAGAGACAATTCCCTCAGGTAGAAATGAAATCCTTTGCTCTAGTTTTGACTGGTGGATTATGAATTCTTATTTAATTCAAATTCCAGAACAAATTATCATTCCTTTACTTCCGATTCCGAATATGTCAGAACCCATTAATGCAATTACTGTCTCTCATAAAAAGAAGCTTTCTCAAGATTGGTTTAGAGACTTCTTTCTTCCTCAAGCTAGAATTAAACTTGAAAGATCTATTTCTCCTTTAAGAAGAAATTCAGGTAAGTTAATAATCCTAGATGGAAGAGCAAATAAAAGAAACTGGGGAAGATTACTTTTGCAAAACATTCAACCCTCAAAACAAATTAACTATATGCTACCTTTTGATTAGGTTATGATTTTGTAAATAACTAAAGAAATATGGGAGAAGCAAAAAGACGTAAAACACTTGGTTTACCTCCAAAAAAAAATAATACTAAAACTAAAATTGATGAGTCTCCAAGATTATTTGAATGGCTTCCCTTTACAATCAATCAAAGAGATAACCTAATTAAATTAAGTATTAAGGCCAGTTGGTTTGGAATCGGAGGGTTAGTAATCTTATGGATTGTAGTGAGATTTATAGGCCCTGCTGCTGGGTGGTGGACTTTAGCTGATTCTTTATAAATCTAAGCTACTGTTTTTATATCATTAACAGCGATTGTATTAGCAGGATTGCTATTTAATGCTTTCATTGAATTAGAACTGACTTCAGTTCCTTCTGTTAATTTCTCTTTAACCATAGATTCTACTTTATTCCTGATTTCTAAGTTTTGATCAAGCCAAATAATTGTATTATCTCTTCCTTGTCCAATATTTTCTCCTTCATAACTATACCAAGCACCTCTCCTTATTATGATATTAGTCTCTTCTGCTAAATCTAATAAACATCCTGTTGTACTAATACCTTTTCCGAAGAGAATATCAAACTCTGCAATTCTAAATGGTGGTGCAACTTTGTTTTTTGCTACTTTCACTTTTGCTCTTATGCCATATTCTTCAGTACCTCTTTTAAGAGTTTGAATTCTTCTGATATCAAGTCTCACTGAGGCATAAAATTTTAATGCATTACCTCCTGTGGTTGTTTCTGGATTGCCGTATGTAACGCCAATTTTTAGGCGTAATTGATTCAGGAATATTACCGTACATCCAGATTTGCCAATATTTCCTGTTATTTTCCTCATTGCTTGGCTCATTAGCCTTGCTTGGCTTCCAATTACGTGATCTCCCATCTCTCCTTCTATCTCGGCTCTTGGGGTTAGTGCTGCGACCGAGTCAACAACTACAAGATCTACCGCACTCGATCTTATAAGTTGGTCAACTATTTCTAGAGCCATTTCACCAGTATCTGGCTGTGAAACTAACAAATTTTCAACATCAACACCTAAAGAGGCCGCATAAACTGGATCGAGTGCATGCTCAGCATCTACAAATGCAGCTACTCCTCCATTTTTTTGGACTTCCGCAATCGCGTGAAGCGTTAATGTAGTTTTTCCTGAACTTTCTGGTCCGTAAACTTCTACTACTCTTCCTTTTGGATAGCCTCCTCCTAATGCTAAATCTAAGGTGAGCGCTCCAGTAGATATTGTTTCTACTTTCATTCTTGAGGCGTCACCAAGTCTCATTATTGAACCTCGTCCAAAATTTCTTTCTATTTGACCTAAGACAAGACTTAATGCCTTGTCTTTTTCTTTTGATTCAGTTTTTTTCTTTTCTTCAAGGCTCATTGTTTGATTTATCGGTTAAAGTTCTTGTAATTATTCTAAATTTGGAAATTTTTATTTAAACCAAACTTCATAAATACAAACTATAGTACATCTGTACTCTAGCTGATTATCTTTAAATTGCAACTAATTCTCCAAGGTTTCCTAATTTTAATAATTTGATTTCATTACTTAACTTATTTTTATCTGATTCTTTCAAATATCCCCAATCAGCTAGGAAGCATGGAATGTGAGAAGTTTCTGAATTTTGTTTAATATCGATTAGAGTTTTTTTTCTATCTTCTATAAAGCCTAAAATTTCATAAGTTTGTGTAAGTTTTTCAGCTATTTTGATTTTTGTTCCTGATTCATAACCAAAAATAAATTCTGGAAAAATATTTAATTGTTTAAGAATTTTTTCTGCAAATATTTTACCTTTAGTTGTTATAACTCCAGTTTTTATTCCTCTTTTGCTTAATTCTTTCATAAAATTTATAATTTCAAAAAAAGGTTTATGTAAATTTACCCACGATTTAAAATCTTTATCAATTTGGTACTTGCGAGACTTATCTAACATTTTTTGTATATCTTCTGCTATCCAGGAATTTTCATTTAATATCCTCTGGCAATTTTGATGATAATTATTAATGAAATCATCTTTATTATCACTTTTTAATGGATTTTCTGTTTTTATAATTTCGTGAACAATTAGAATCATTTCCCAACCATATTTAACCCAAGGCCTAATTTCTTTGAAAGAATTTGGTACTCCTTGATAAAGTTTTTGATCAATAGTGATGTTGGGTGAATTTAAATATCTTTCACAGGCCAGCAAGGAGCTATGCCAATATTCTTGCATTCCATCAACTATTACTCCATCAAAATCAAATAGAAAAATTTTTTGAGAAGACACCAATTGAATATTAGAACTGGGCCGCTAGGATTCGAACCTAGGAATGTCGAGACCAAAACCCGATGCCTTACCACTTGGCGACGGCCCATTGAATTACCATTTTAATACATGAGAAGATTTTTTTCTATCCAAAAAATACAAATTTTTTATAAACATGGCGCTAGTTTTGAAAAATAAAAATATTATTTGAATGAGCTCGATTTCCATGGCTCTAGAAATTTCTGAGCTTTTTTGATCGCCAAACCCATTATTTCAGGATACTCATAGAGTTTTTTGTTATTTTTGTGAGCAAATTCAATAAGGGGCTGCATAATTTTTCTTGCAGCACTTCCAAATGCTATTCCATCTGGGAGATTGTTTGAATTCAACAATTCATGAGTTTTTTCATTTGTTCCTCCTGCTAATTGAATTAATCCTGGTGGAAGATCTGAACCGATTTTTTCAAACAACTTAACAGCATCTCTACTTGTTGTAGGAGCAAGATCTCCAGACATTGGCCTTCCATCTAGTTGCCAAATAAGGGGAATATCTAGCTCATTCAGAATTTCATATCTTTCCCAAAGAGCTTTCAAAAGATCTTCGGGCTCTTGGGCTTTTTTGAAAGATTGATTTAATCCACAACTAATAGATATCTTGTCTAATTTCATTCCAGAACTTTTAAGGATACTTACAACTTTTGTAAAAGAATCTAGGCGATTGATTTCTGTATGAATTTCTACTGCATTAGGCCTTATTTTTTGAAGTGTTGATGCTAAATCATTTTTTGACAAATTATATTCATATTCACTAATTAGATTTAGAGGACAACTATTTAAACATCTTCCACATCCATAACATTTACTCTCTTTAATTCCGAAATTATCAATTGCAAAGGTGGGGCATACTTTTTCGCATGGTCTTGGACAACTAGGGGGACATTTTAAAGGATCAAATTTTGCTTTTCGAAAGTGGATATCATTACCATCACTAATACTTATCATTAATCCAGGGGAGTTTTTAAAGACTTTTTTTGCCCAATCGATTCCTTTTTTTGCTGCATAAACTATAGATTCTTCTGCTGCAACATCTATGTAGTCGACACCAGCAGCAGTATAAATTGCACATAAATCTTCTATGGCAACAATATCTTCATTACTGGCACCACAAATTAACTTAATCCATTTATCTTTTTTATTCTTGGTTTTAATCAAACAATTTAACTTTCAAATTCATCCAAAATATAATTACTTAATGGTTTCCATTCAAGTTTTCTTGAACCCCCCATTTCAACAACTATTGTTAGTTTATTATCGTTAGTGCAAATCTCTATTAAGCTCTCTAATTCAGATTGAGATAATACTTGACCTTCTAATAACCAAAGTAATTTATTTTTATCATTTTCATTAAATAACTCAGAAGCTTGTGGGATTACTTGTTGAACTTCCCCAAGCGCTCCGTTTCTTCCTACACTTTGATGACCAAGGTGAGGTGGTCTAACGCCATGCAATTTGAGCAAGAAAACTTCTGGATCTCCAAGCCCTCTTGCTGAAGTTATAAAAGTTTTAAAGCCTTTGGCCCTCATTCTCCTCAAAAGACGAGTTTCATAACCACCTTCAAGAGGAGCAAATATTGCGAGACATTTGTTAGTTTTTAAATCGTTATGAAACTTTTTCCCTGAGAGAAGTAATGGCATAAAAATTTCCTTTATTTCTATTTTATTTTATTTTATGGTACTTGATGATGTACAATTGTGATTCAGTGAATTTTTAAGCTCGCAAGCTAGCCGAGCCTCTGAAAATTTCACATTTTTTAGCGTTTCGTTAAAAAACTCAGGTGGGTTTATCCCGAGAGAAACTATCTATTATTTCAGATAAGTCTCGACCTTACTAATTGTTTTTTTATTAACTTCACCTTAATAACTGAAGGGTTTAGATAATTGAAAAATTATTACGAGCTAGCCTAATTTAGTCTTATGTCTATCGGAATTTTAGGAAAGAAATTGGGCATGTCCCAACTTTTCGATGATAAAGGTAATTCGGTACCAGTTACTCTTATAGAGGCTGGTCCGTGCCGCGTCACTCAATTGAAAACAACTGCTTTGGATGGTTATACCGCCGTTCAGATAGGTTATGGCTTGTCCAAAGAGAAGCATTTAAGCAAACCTGAAAAGGGACACTTATTGAAATCAGGTGAAGAACTTTTAAAGCATTTGAAAGAATATAGGGTTGAAGAAACTTCATCTTATGAAATCGGAAATCAAATAACTGTAAAAAACTTTGAGGTTGGTCAAAAAGTTGATATCAGTGGCAAATCTATGGGTAGAGGTTTTGCAGGTTACCAGAAAAGACATGGTTTTAGCAGAGGTCCTATGAGTCATGGTTCAAAAAATCATAGAGCACCAGGATCTACAGGAGCAGGAACAACTCCGGGTAGAATTTATCCAGGGAAAAGAATGGCAGGAAGATATGGAGGAAAACAGATAACTACCAAAGGATTGTTAGTTCTAAAAATTGATGATCAGAAGAATTTGCTTGTAGTAAAGGGTTCTGTTCCAGGTAAGCCCGGCTCAATTGTCAACATTAAGCCAAATAATGTTGTAGGCAAAAAAGGAGGTGAAAAATCATGACAACACTTGAAACTTTAAAGTGGGATGGTAAAAAATCAGGCAAAGTTACTCTTGATTTAGCAGTTGCTAAAGAAACTTCTTCGGCAGACTTAATCCATAGAGCAGTCCTTAGACAGCTAGCAAATAAAAGACAAGGGACAGCATCAACTTTGACAAGATCTGAAGTGCGCGGGGGCGGTAGAAAGCCATACAAACAGAAAGGTACAGGAAGAGCTCGTCAAGGATCAATAAGGACACCCTTAAGACCTGGTGGCGGAATTATTTTTGGACCGAAGCCACGTTCTTACAATCTTGATATGAATCGTAAGGAACGTAGATTAGCTCTTAGAACAGCTCTTATGTCCAGAGTATCTGATATGAAGGCTGTTGAAGATTTTGGATCTACTTTAAAGCAGCCTAAAACAAGTGATATCATCAATGGCCTTGCTCGATTAGGTATACAAAAAACTGAAAAAGTTTTGGTTATTCTTGATAGTCCTTCCGATATTATAAAAAAATCCATTAATAATATTGAGAAAGTAAAATTAATCGCCGCCGATCAATTAAATGTATTTGATATTCTCAATGCCAATAAATTGGTAATAGGTCAATCAGCGATAGATAAAATTCAGGAGGTTTATGCATCATGAGTAAATTATTCGATTCTCGTTTAGCCGATGTAATACGAAAGCCAGTTATTACTGAAAAAGCTACAAATGCACTAGATCTTAACCAATATACTTTCGAAGTAGATCATAGAGCGGCTAAACCACAAATAAAGGCAGCTATTGAAGCCTTGTTCAGTGTTAAAGTCATAGGAGTTAACACTATGAATCCTCCTAGGAGAACAAGAAGAGTCGGGAAATTTTCCGGTAAACGTTCTCAGGTCAAGAAGGCAATTGTACGTCTTGCTGAAGGAGACAAAATCCAACTATTTCCAGAATCTTAAGGAGTTTTAATCATGGCAATACGTAAATTTAAACCTTATACACCTGGCACTAGGCAGAGAGTAGTTACTGACTTTAGTGAAATCACAAGTGCAAAACCTGAAAGATCACTAATAGTTTCAAAACATAGAGTTAAAGGCAGGAATAATCGTGGAGTTATCACTTGTCGTCATCGTGGAGGTGGTCACAAAAGGCAATATAGATTGGTCGACTTTAGAAGAGATAAAAGAAATATCAACGCTAAAGTTGCAGCTATACACTACGATCCTCATAGAAATGCAAGGTTGGCACTTTTATTTTACGAAGATGGAGAGAAAAGATATATTATCGCTCCAGCAGGAGTAAAAGTCGGACAAAATGTCATTTCTGGAGAAAGTGTTCCAATTGAAGATGGAAATGCAATGCCGCTTTCTGTTATGCCATTAGGATCTAGTGTTCATTGTGTTGAGTTATACGCAGGTAGGGGTGCTCAAATGGTTAGATCCGCAGGAGCTAGTGCTCAAGTTATGGCAAAAGAGGGAGATTATGTTGCTTTAAAACTCCCATCTACTGAGGTAAGACTTGTAAGAAAAGAATGCTACGCAACTCTTGGTGAAGTAGGTAATTCTGAAATAAGAAATACTAGCTTAGGTAAAGCAGGAAGAAGAAGATGGCTTGGAAGAAGGCCTCAAGTAAGAGGTAGTGTAATGAACCCATGTGATCATCCACATGGAGGAGGAGAGGGAAAAGCACCAATTGGTAGAGCAGGCCCAGTTACTCCATGGGGTAAACCAGCTCTTGGACTAAAGACACGTAAAAAGAACAAACCAAGTAATAAATTAGTTGTTCGAAGACGCCGTCGCGTTTCTAAGAGGAGTAGAGGAGGAAGAGACTCTTGATTACTTCATTTATTATTTCAATTTCTATTACATAATCATGGGACGTTCACTAAAAAAAGGACCTTTTATAGCAGATAGCCTGCTCAAGAAGGTAGAAAAACAAAATACCGATAATGACAAGTCTGTTATCAAAACTTGGTCAAGATCCTCTACGATTTTACCTTTAATGATCGGTCACACAATCGCTGTACATAATGGCAAGACTCACATTCCAGTATTTATTACTGAACAAATGATTGGTCATAAACTCGGTGAATTTGCTCCTACACGCACTTACCGAGGTCATATAAGAGATAAGAAAGGAGCAAAATCATGACAAAAACACCTGAAACAACAAAAACAGCAATTGCTCATGGGAATTATGTTCGCGGATCAGCCTCTAAAGTGAGAAGAGTTTTGGATCAGATAAGGGGTAGATCTTATAGAGATGCATTGATTATGTTGGAATTTATGCCTTACAGATCTACAGACCCCATTACTAAAGTTCTAAGATCTGCTGTTGCTAATGCAGAACATAACCTTGGAATGGATCCATCTACCCTAGTTATTTCCTCTGCATGGGCTAATAGTGGTCCAGTAATGAAAAGGTATAGACCCAGAGCTCAAGGTCGAGCTTTTTCAATTAAAAAACAGACTTGCCACATCAGTATTTCTGTTGAATCTGCTCCTACTCAAACTAATGCGGAGGTACAAAACTAATGGGACATAAAATACATCCTTCTGGACTAAGATTAGGAATTACACAAGAGCATCGCTCTAAGTGGTTTGCTACTTCTAAAACATATCCAATTCTTCTCCAAGAAGATTTTAAAATTCGTACCTTCATACAAAAAAAATATGGAGCAGCAGGAATTAGCGATGTCTTAATAGCAAGAAAAGCTGACCAACTGGAACTTGAATTAAAAACAGCAAGACCAGGAGTTATAGTTGGAAGACAAGGAAGTGGTATTGAAGAATTAAGATCTGGCATTCAAAAAACTATAGGGGATAGAACAAGGCAAGTTAGAATAAACGTTGTAGAAGTTGAACGCGTAGATGCTGATGCTTTTTTACTAGCTGAATATATTGCGCAACAACTTGAAAAAAGAGTCGCCTTTAGAAGAACTATAAGGATGGCCTTACAAAGGGCTCAAAGGGCTGGAGTCTTAGGTCTTAAAATTCAAGTAGGGGGAAGGTTGAATGGTGCTGAAATAGCTAGAACTGAATGGACTAGAGAAGGTAGAGTACCTTTACATACTTTGAGAGCTGAAATTGACTATGCAACACGTGAAGCTAATACAACTTACGGTGTTCTAGGCATTAAAGTTTGGGTTTTCAAAGGTGAAGTTCTCCCTAAAGAAGAACAAACTATCCCTGTGGGTGCGAGCCCTAAGAGGAAAGCTAGTAGAAGACCTCAGCAATTTGAGGATCGTTCAAATGAGAATTCATAGGAGGTATAAAAATGCTTAGTCCAAAACGTACTAAATTCCGTAAACAACATAGAGGCAGAATGAGGGGTGTAGCCTCAAAAGGTAATACTATTGCATTCGGTCAATTTGCTCTCCAAGCTCAAGACTGTGGCTGGGTAACTGCACGTCAGATTGAAGCAAGCAGAAGAGCTATGACTAGATATATCAAACGTGGTGGTCAAATCTGGATAAGAATATTTCCTGATAAACCCGTAACCATGAGACCTGCCGAAACCAGAATGGGTTCTGGTAAAGGTAATCCAGAGTTTTGGGTCGCAGTTGTAAAACCTGGAAGAATACTTTTTGAAATGGGTGGTGAGGATATCACTGAGGAAACTGCAAAGGAAGCTATGCGTCTGGCTCAATACAAACTTCCTGTAAAAACTAAATTTATCTCAATTGATAAAAATCTAGAAAATTCCTCCCAAGAAAATACAAAAAATATTAAAAAATCTCAAGAGGAGGTTAAACAATGAAAAACTCAGAGTCACTTAAGGAATTTAAAAAATTAAATTCTGAACAAATTACTGAAAAGATTGACCAATTACGAAAAGATCTTTTTGACTTGAGATTCAAGCAAGCTACAAGACAGCTCAATGAAACTCATAAATTTAAAATTATCAAGAAACAAGTTGCGCAATTACTCACTCTCAGTAAGAGTCAATCTGCTTCTAAAACAACTTCTGATTAATTATTAGTTATGGCACTTAAAGAAAGAATTGGTACTGTTGTCAGCGACAAAATGGATAAAACAGTTGTTGTTGCTGTTATTAACAGATATCCACATCCCACTTATAAAAAAATTGTAAGTAGAACTACACGATATAAGGCGCATGATCCAGAAAATACATGTGTTTTAGGTGATCGAGTTAAAATTAGAGAAACTAGACCGCTCAGTGCTCATAAAAGATGGGCAATAGAAGAGATTCTCAATAAAACAAGTCAGGCTAAGGAGGTTAAAAAATGATTCAACAAGAAACTTATTTAACAGTTGCCGATAATAGCGGAGCAAAAAGACTCCAATGTATTAGGGTTTTAGGTTCTAATAGAAGGTATGCACATGTCGGGGATGTAATCGTAGCAACTGTAAAAGATGCTCTTCCTAACATGGGAGTTAAGAAATCTGAAGTTGTTAAAGCTGTTATCGTCAGAACTAAAGCAACATTAAGAAGAAATACTGGTAATTCAATCAGATTTGATGACAATGCGGCAGTATTGATTAATGAAGATAAGAATCCAAAAGGTACTAGAGTCTTTGGTCCTGTAGCTAGAGAACTGCGGGATAAAAATTATACAAAGATTGTTTCTCTTGCTCCGGAGGTGATTTAAATGTTGGATTCATTAAAGCAAAAGAAAAATTTCCAGAGAATAAAAATGAGAATCAAAACTGGAGATTTGGTAAAAGTAATTAATGGCAAGGACAAAGGGAAAACTGGTGAGGTTTTAAAAACTATCCCTCTTGAAAATAGAGTAGTTGTAAAGGGAATTAACCTTAGGACTAAACATGTAAAACCAACTCAGGAAGGAGAAACTGGAAGAATACTTACAGAAGAAGCATCTTTACATGCATCAAATGTAATGTTCTTTTCAAAGGATAAAAATCTTACAAGTAAGATTGAATACTTTATTGATAAAGAGGGGGTTAAGAAAAGAAGATTGAAGAAAACTGGTGAAGTAATTGATTAATTTTTCATCAGAAACCAGATTTCAACTTTTTCTAATTTATCAATTCTGACAAAGACCAGAATTAACAAAAAATTATGACTCTAAAAAATCGCTACAAAGAATCAATAAGACCAAAACTTTTAAAGGACCTTGGTCTTAAAAATATTCATCAAGTACCTAAAGTTGTCAAAGTCAACGTTAACAGAGGTCTTGGTGAAGCAGCTTCGAATTCGAAAGCTCTTGAAGCCTCTTTAAATGAAATGGCAACAATTACAGGACAAAAGGCTTTAGTAACTAGGGCCAAAAAAGCTATCGCGGGTTTTAAAATTCGTGAAGGTATGCCAATTGGTTGTACTGTAACTTTGAGAGGAGACAGGATGTATTCTTTTTTGGAGAGATTTATAAATCTAGCTTTACCAAGAATAAGAGACTTTAGAGGAGTTAATCCAAAAAGTTTTGATGGGAGAGGGAATTACACCGTTGGAGTGAAAGAGCAATTGATTTTTCCTGAAATCTCTTTTGATAAAATAGATTCAATAAGAGGTATGGATATAACTATTGTCACTAGTGCAAAATCAGATCAAGAAGGTAAAGCTCTTTTGCAGGAGTTAGGAATGCCTTTTAGTAAGAATTAAATTAAAACTATGTCAAATCACGATCCTATTTCAGATATGCTTACTCGAATTAGAAATGCGAGTCAAAAAAAGCATACAACCACAACAATCCCAGGTTCAAAAATGTCCTTAAGTATCGCCAAAGTGCTTCAAAAAGAGGGATTCATTTCTGATATTAATGAGGAAGGTGAAGGTTATAAATCACAAATAATACTCGGTCTCAAATATAGTGGTAAAAACAAATTTCCTACTATTCGATCTATGCAAAGAGTTAGTAAACCTGGTTTGAGAATATATAAAAATACTAGAGGTTTACCAAAAGTTCTTGGAGGTCTTGGAGTTGCCATAATATCAACTTCTAAAGGCGTTATGAGTGATCGCGATGCTAGAAAGCAAGGCATTGGCGGCGAAGTCCTCTGCTATGTTTATTAAGGAGAATTAATCATGTCAAGAATCGGAAAAACACCAGTACTTATTCCAGAGAAAGTTACAGTTGATTTTGATGGATTAACAGTTACAGTGAAAGGCCCAAAGGGTGAGTTAAAACGTCTCATGCCTGAGGGAGTTAGTTTTGATAAGAAAGATAATACTGTTGTCGTAAGTCCTACTACAACCAAAATATATTCAAGGCAGAGACATGGTTTATGTAGAGCCTTAATTGCAAATATGGTTGAAGGGGTTACTCAAGGTTTTTCAAAGAAACTAGAAATTGTTGGCGTTGGATCAAGAGCACAAGTAAAAGGTAAAAATCTAGTTGTAAGTGCAGGATATAGTCATCCTGTAGAAATGATCCCCCCTGATGGTATAACATACAAAGTTGAGAGTAATACAAACGTTACCGTATCTGGAATTGATAAGGAAATTGTTGGCAATGAAGCAGCAAAAATCAGATCAATTAGACCTCCAGAGCCATATAAAGGAAAAGGAATTAAATACCATGATGAGAGAATTCTCAGAAAAGCTGGTAAATCTGGCAAAAAATAATTCCAATTAAAAAAATGACCAAACTTTCCAGGAAATTACAAACCCAAAAAAGACATAGAAGATTAAGGAGATTCTTAATTGGAGATGCAACTCGTCCAAGATTGTCTGTTTTTCGCTCTAATAACCATATTTATGCTCAGGTTATAGATGATAGCGCTCAAACAACTATTTGCTCAGCTTCAACTGTTGATAAAGAACTAAGAGAAAAATCTGAGAAATTACCTTCTGATTGTAATTCTTCTTCCATTGTTGGAAAATTATTAGCAAAGAGAGCGATAAAAAAAGGTATTAAGCAAGTAATTTTTGACCGTGGAGGTAATTTATATCACGGCAGAGTAAAGGCACTTGCAGACGCTGCTCGTGAAGCTGGCCTAGAATTCTAACTCTTAATTTTTACTATGACTGACACTCCAACAAAACAAGAAATTCAATCCAAGAACGATAATGTTCCTGGAGCTATGCCCGTAGAACAAAAAAAGAATAATCGTAATGATCGAAAAAGAAATAGAAGAGGTGATTCAAAAAATCTAGAGAGAGATTCTGATTGGCAAGAAAGAGTTGTTCAAATTCGACGCGTTTCTAAGACTGTTAAGGGTGGAAAAAAAATGAGTTTTAGAGCAATTGTTGTTGTAGGTAATGAGAAAGGTCAAGTTGGAGTTGGAGTTGGTAAAGCAGGGGATGTCATTGGTGCTGTGAGAAAGGGAGTTTCAGATGGTAAAAAGAATCTTGTTAGGGTTCCCTTAACCCCAAATAATTCAATACCGACTTTATCTAAAGGTCGAGATGGTGCTGCTAATGTACTAATTAGACCAGCTGCCCCAGGTACAGGTGTAATTGCTGGTGGTTCAATAAGAACAGTTTTAGAATTAGCCGGCATAAAAAATGTCTTAGCAAAAAGATTGGGTAGTAAAACACCTTTGAATAATGCAAGAGCTGCTATGGTAGCTCTTTCTCAATTAAGAACACACAAATCTGCCTCAAGGGAGAGAGGCATCTCACTTGAACAGCTCTATTCTTAAAATTATGACTTCAACATTAAATACACTTAAATCAAACTCTGGCTCGAGAAAGAAAAAATTAAGAAAGGGTAGAGGTATTGCAGCCGGTCAGGGTGCATCATGTGGTTTTGGAATGAGAGGACAAAAGTCACGTTCTGGAAGACCCACACGTCCAGGTTTTGAAGGTGGCCAAATGCCTCTATATAGAAGAGTTCCAAAATTAAAGCACTTTGAAATAATTAATCAAAAGAACTTTTCCATAATAAATTTAGAAAAATTAAATGATTTCAAAGATAACGATACAGTTAACCTTGACTCACTAGTTAAGAAAGGATTGATCTTCAAGCCCAAATTTCCTTTAAAAATCCTTGGTAATGGAAAAATTAATGTAAAGCTAAAAGTCCAAGCTCATGCATTTACAAAAGTTGCAAAACAAAAAATTGAGGACGCAGGTGGATCCTGCGAGCTTATAAATAATAAATAAATTTACTAAAAATTTAGGTAAGCTTCAAAATGTTTGTCAACAAAAGTAGAAATCCTAGCGCTTCTGAAATACTTTCCCAATTATTTTTAAATAAAGAGTTAAGGAGTAGAGTTTTAACTACTTTAGGTCTTCTCCTTTTAGTAAGACTTGGTATATATATCCCTATGCCTGGTATTGATAGGGTCGCTTTTAAAAGTTTTATAGATCAAGGGGGGCAATTAATAGGTTTTTTAGATATTTTTACTGGAGGAGGAATTTCAACCTTAGGAATATTCGCATTAGGCATACTTCCCTTTATTAACGCATCAATTATTATTCAGCTTCTCACAGCTTCATTGCCTGTGCTTGAAGATTTACAAAAAAATGAAGGAGAAGCGGGAAGAAGAAAAATTGCTCAAATAACTAGATATGTTTCATTAGGATGGGGGTTTTTGCAAAGTATAATTTTTTCCTTAATTCTCAGACAATATGCTATTCAGGGGATAAGTGAAACTACATTTGTCTTGCAAACCTCCATTGCCTTGGTTACTGGCTCAATGTTAGTAATGTGGTTTAGTGAAATTATTACGGAGAAAGGGATAGGTCAAGGAGCTTCACTGGTAATTTTTTTGAATATTGTTTCGACTTTACCTAAGGCTCTAAGTTCAACCATTGAAAAAGCTCAAACTGGCGATAGAGGAGATGTTTTAGGTATAGCAGTTTTACTTGGAGTATTTTTACTGACAATTGTTGGGATCATTTTTGTCCAAGAGGGAGCAAGACGCATTCCTATTGTTAGTGCAAAAAGGCAGATAGGAAATTCAACACTACTTCCTACAAGGCAAAGTTATTTACCTTTGAAATTAAATGCAGGAGGAGTCATGCCTATCATATTTGCATCTGCTTTAATCTTTTTACCTATAACTATTGCAAATGTTACGGGCAATCCAGTCTTAATCAAGTTAGCCAGTAGTTTAAATCCAGGATCTTCTAATCCATGGCCATATGCTCTTACATTCTTCTCCTTGATTTTGGGGTTCTCCTATTTTTATGCATCTCTTACTATCAATCCAGTTGATGTAGCTTCAAATTTAAAGAAAGGAGGAGTAGCGATACCAGGAGTTAGACCAGGAACTAATACAGCAAACTACCTATCAGGTATACAAAATAGGTTGACTTTATTGGGAGGATTATTTCTGGGTTCAGTAGCTATAATCCCAGCTGCAGTAGAAAGAGCTACAAATGTTCAGACCTTTCAAGGTTTAGGAGCAACTTCATTACTTATTCTTGTGGGTGTTGCTATAGATACTGCTAAGCAAATTCAAACTTATGTTATTTCACAAAGGTATGAGGGACTAATTAACAATTAATGAAGAAACATTTACTATTTTTAGGAGCTCCTGGAGCAGGGAAAGGGACTCAAGCGGAATTGCTAAGTCAAACTAATTCTTACTTACACCTTTCTACTGGTGAATTATTAAGAAAAGAAATCGAAATGAATACTACCCTTGGTATTCAGGTAAAGGATATTATGAATCGAGGGGAACTTGTTAGTGATGAACTCGTATTAAAGATAGTAAGACAAAATTTAGTCAAGGATAATAAAGGTTGGATTCTAGATGGTTACCCAAGAAATTTATCTCAAGCAAATTCATTGAATGAAGTCTTGAATGAAATAAATCAACCTTTGGAATTAGTTTTTTATTTAGATATTCCAGAAGAAGTACTAATTAAGCGTTTGCTTTTAAGAGGTAGAAAAGATGATACGGAAGAGACAATTAGAACAAGAGTTGACATTTATAAAAAAACTACAGAACCATTGATTCAATATTTTAAAGATCTCTCATTGTTAGAATATATTGATGCTGATAGAGATTTAAAAACCATTTCCTCTGATATCAAACAAAAAATGGCTTGATGATGATGTAGAATATAGTATTAACGTTTTATTTGTTAAACCCCTATGAAGGTCAGATCTTCAGTCAAAAAAATTAGTCCTGACGATCAGATCGTGAGGAGAAGAGGTAAAATCTATGTTATTAACAAGAAAAGACCTCGCAATAAACAGCGTCAGGGTTAAATTTCAACCCTTAAATTCAAACTTTTACTTATTCAAAACACGTGGCCAGGATTGCAGGAATTGACATACCTCGCGAAAAGCGAGTTGAAATTGCACTTACATACGTCTATGGAATTGGTTTAACGAGATCAAAGCTAATTCTTGCTAATACGGGTGTAAACCCAGATACTCGTGTCAAAGACCTTTCAGATTCTGATGTGCAAAAACTTAGAGGTGCCACAGAAGAATTCACTTTAGAAGGGGATTTGAGAAGAAAAGAGGGAATGGCTTTAAAACGTCTACAAGATATAGGGTGTGTAAGAGGAAGAAGACATAGAATGAGTCTTCCAGTAAGAGGTCAAAGAACTAGAACCAATGCAAGAACAAGACGGGGTTCTAGGAAAACAGTTGCTGGAAGAAAAAAATAAATAACTAAATCTATTTACAAATTGAAGTATTAAATTAAAACATCATGGCAGCTACAGTAAAAAAAACAGGTTCAAAGAAATCTAAACGTAATGTACCTAATGGTGTGGTACATATCCAAAGCACATTTAATAATACTATCGTCTCAATTACTGACACCTCTGGTCATGTAATTTCTTGGTCTTCTGCAGGCGCAAGTGGATTTAAAGGCGCTCGGAAAGGTACGCCATTTGCTGCTCAAACAGCTGCCGAAGCTGCAGCTAGAAGAGCACTTGATCAAGGTATGAGACAAATAGAAGTACTAGTTAGAGGGCCTGGCGCAGGTAGGGAAACGGCCATAAGAGCTTTACAAGTGGCCGGATTAGAAATAACTCTAATAAGAGATGTAACTCCATTACCTCATAATGGATGTAGAAGACCTAAACGGAGACGCGTTTAGGTCTTAACCATTCTCAACCCCCAAAAAAAACTCTTAACCTCATTATTTTCCGTGTTGCAATACCAGATTGACAGAATCGACCATCAAATAGCAGATGATCGCTCCCAAACAGGAACTTTTTTAATTGGCCCTCTAGAAAGGGGACAAGCTACAACTTTGGGTAATTCCCTTAGAAGAGTCCTTATGGGAGGACTTGAAGGGAGTGCAGTTACTGCAGTAAGAATAGCAGGAATTAATCATGAATATGCCACTATTCCTGGAGTTAGAGAAGACGTTTTAGATATTCTTCTTAATTGCAAGCAACTATCAATAAATAGTTCTAATCCAGAGCTCGAAATCGGCAGGTTAGTAGCGAGTGGTCCAATGGAGGTGAAGGCGAATGACATTCAATTCTCCTCTCAAGTTGAAATTGTTGATGGCGAAAAACCGATCGCGACTATTCAGGAGGGTCATAACTTAGAGTTGGAAATCCATGTTGAAAGAGGTGTTGGATATAGACCCGTCGACCGTAAGAGTGAAGAGACAACTGCTATTGATTTACTTCAAATAGATGCTGTATTTATGCCAGTGAAGAGAGTGAATTTTACGATTGATGAAACTGCTGTAGCAGAAGGCGGAACGGGAAGAGAAAGATTAAAAATGGAAGTCGTAACAGATGGTTCAACAAGTCCTGACGATGCTATTGCTGAAGCTGCAAATCAGTTAATAGAACTTTTTCAACCCCTTGCTACTGTCACAATGGTTGAGGAAATTCCTGAAGAACCTGAACCATCTCCTGAAGCTCAAATTCCTCTTGAGGAACTAAACTTGTCCGTTAGAGCATATAATTGTTTGAAAAGGGCGCAAGTTAACTCAGTTTCGGATTTAATGGGCTTCAGCTATGAAGATCTTCTTGAAATTAAGAACTTTGGCTCTAAATCTGCAGATGAGGTTATTGAGGCTCTTGAGCGCATCGGCATTTCTATTCCACAAAGCAGAACATCTGTTTAACAATTTTTAAGATTATGAGACACCAACTTAGAATTCCATTATTAAGTAAACCTGCTGACCAGAGGAAAGCACTTCTAAGAGGTTTAACTACACAATTAATTAGGGAAGGTAGAGTAACGACAACAAAAGCTAGGGCAAAAGCTTTAAGAAATGAAGCTGAAAGAATGATTTCACTCGCTAAAGATGGAAGTTTGGCCTCTAGGAGAAGGGCTATTGGATATATTTATGATAAAAAATTAGTTCATTCATTATTTGAAAAAGCAAAGGAAAGATATGGAGACAGAGATGGTGGTTATACACGCATAGTAAGAACTGTATCTAGAAAAGGTGATAACGCTCAGATGGCCATAATCGAGCTTGTTTAAGTTAGTTAATTAAAGGGGCTTTTACTAAAAAATAACTTTTGAAAAGGGTAGCTTTACTAGTCCAATATGATGGATCTCATTATTCAGGTTGGCAAAAACAAAAAAATGCAACTACTGTTCAAGAAATTTTAGACAGAGCTCTCTTAAAGATTACAAATCATACAGTAAAGACTTTTGCAGCAGGTAGGACTGATGCTGGGGTTCATGCATCAGGTCAAGTAGTACACTTTGATGTTGATTGTGTTGTTCCAGGAAATAGTTATTCTGATGTCTTAAATAGTCTTTTACCCTCATCAATTAGGATCTTGGAATCAGTTGAGGTAAAAGATAGTTGGCATGCATGCTATTCAGCAATGTATAGACATTATCGATATGTCATTAATAACAGTAAATTCCCAAACTTGTTCATCAATAATTGGTCATGGCATAGATATCAAAAAGTATTAGATGAAGTTTTAATGTTAAATGCATCCAGGAAAATGATAGGAGAACATGATTTTTTTGCTTTTCAGAAAAGTGGTAGTAATAGAACAAACTCAATTACAAAAATAAAAAATATAGATATTAAAAGAGTAGAAGATTTGATTTTTGTTGATATTAAAGCTACTGGTTTTCTATATGGAATGGTCCGCTTAATTATTGGTCAACTAGTTTTAGTTGGAGAAAACAAAATATCGCCAGAAATTTTTACAGATAGATGGGTAAACAAAAAGAAAAATGATGTTAAAGAATCTGCTCCAGCTAAGGGGTTATGTTTTGTAAATGCTGTTTATGAAGAAAATGTTTTTAAAAAGATTAATAACAATGATTTTTTCCCTGTATTTTTAATTAAGGGTTTTTCTTAAGTAAGGTTTAATTAAGCGAATTTTTTGTGTAAATCATTCAAAACTGTTGTTTAATATTCCTTCAATAAGGTAGAATTTAAGACTAATTTAAATTTATTTGCATAAATTTGGTAAATGAATAAAACAATTACTCCATCTTTAGAAACCATTGAAAGAAATTGGTTTTTAGTTGACGCAAAAGATAAGACACTTGGGAGACTTGCTACAGAAATTGCAACTGTATTGAGAGGTAAGAATAAACCAACATTTACACCTCATCTAGATACTGGAGATTTTGTCATTGTAGTAAATGCCGAAAAAGTTGAGGTAACAGGTAAAAAAGCATCACAAAAGTTGTATAGAAGACATTCTGGAAGACCAGGAGGAATGAAAATTGAAAAATTTGAGTCTCTACAAGAAAGAATTCCTGAAAGAATCATCGAGCAAGCTGTTAAGGGTATGCTGCCACATAACTCTTTAGGAAGACAGCAATTTAAAAAACTAAAAGTTTATAAAGGTGCTGATCATCCTCATGCTGCTCAGAATCCTGTATTATTAAATAGTTAATTTATCAAAATGAATAGTCAAATAAAAAACAAAGCTGTGTATTGGGGAACTGGAAGAAGAAAAACTTCAGTAGCTAGAGTTCGCTTGATTCCAGGAAATGGACTAATAAAAATTAATGGTCGTTCTGGAGATGATTACTTAAACTTTAATCCTCTGCACTTAAATTCAATAAAAGCACCTTTGCAAACATTAGGCCTTGAAAATTCTTATGATATTTTGGTAAATGTTTTTGGTGGTGGATTGACTGGTCAAGCAGATGCTATAAAGCAAGGTGCAGCTCGAGCACTTTGCGAATTATCTCCTGACAATAGGAAACCGCTAAAAACTGAAGGCCATCTCAGTAGAGATCCTAGAGCTAAGGAAAGAAGAAAATATGGTCTTAAAAAAGCAAGAAAAGCTCCTCAATTCTCTAAACGTTAAAGGAATTTAAATTATGCCAAAATCAGAAATACACCCAAAATGGTATCCAGATGCAAAAGTTATTTGTAATGGAGAAGTTGTAATGACTACTGGCTCCACGCAGCCTGAATTACATGTTGATGTTTGGAGTGGTAATCATCCCTTCTTCACTGGAACTCAAAAGATTCTTGATACAGAAGGTAGGGTTGATAGGTTTATGAAAAAATATGGAATGGGTTCAGCTAATTCAGCCACATCAAAAGATCAAAAAGAAGAAAAAGATTCTAAAAAATAGAATTTTCAAAATTAAGCACAATTTCAATTGGAATACTCAACATTAATTGCAAGGTTGAAAACTGCTTCAGAAAGTTTTGAAAATTTGGAAGTGCAACTTGCAGATCCTGATATAGCTAATGATCCAAAAAAATTAGAATCAATAGCAAGAGAAAGGTCAAAATTGGAACCTTTGGTGATTGATTTTAATAAGTTGCTTGATACTGATAAAGAAATCGAAGATTCAAAAAATCTACTAAAAGAGAATAGAAATGATAAAGAAATGGAATCTTTGATAAATGAGGAGTTAATAACTCTAGAGGAATCTAAGAGTGAACTGATTCAAAAAACCACAATCGCCTTATTGCCAAAAGACCCAAGAGATGAAAGAAGTGTAATGTTAGAAATCAGAGCCGGTGCTGGAGGTAACGAGGCTTGTATCTGGGCGGGTGATTTAGCAAGAATGTATGAAAGATATGGACAAAAAATTGGATGGTCTGTAAAACCTGTTAGTGCTTCCGAGTCAGATATGGGTGGATTTAAGGAGTTAGTTATCTCCGTTAAGGGAGATTCTGTATATAGTCAACTTAAATTTGAGGCTGGTGTACATAGAGTCCAAAGAGTTCCAGCTACTGAATCTCAAGGTAGAGTTCACACCTCTACTGCTACAGTTGCCGTTATGCCTGAGGCTGATCCTGTTGAGGTTAAAATTGATCCAACAGATCTAGAGGTTGGAACAGCAAGATCAGGAGGTGCAGGGGGACAAAATGTTAATAAGGTAGAGACAGCTATTGATCTTCTCCACAAGCCTACAGGAATAAGAGTTTTTTGTACTCAAGAGAGATCACAATTGCAAAATCGCGAACGAGCAATGGAAATTTTAAGAGCTAAATTATATGAAATTCAATTAAAAGAAGCTAATGCAAAAGAGAGATCACAAAGGCTTTCCCAGGTTGGAACAGGCGATAGAAGTGAAAAAATCAGAACTTATAATTTTAAAGATAACAGGACAACTGATCATAGATTAGGTTCCAATTTTTCTCTTGAGCCAATTCTTGCTGGTCAATTAGAAGAAGTGATTAATGCATGCATAGCGCAAGAACAAAAAAGAATGATGGAAGATTTTAATAAAGAAGTAAATTAAGATTTTTTTATTAGATTGCAACCCCTATTACGTATTTACTCCATTCTTTATGCTTGCCAGAGTCAATTTGTCTTGTAGCTTCAAAATTTAGATTACTTAATGGACGATAAGGCCGACGTTTTAAGGGCATATTCGCCTCTTCGGGGGTTCGATTACCTTTTTGTACATTACATCTGAGACATGCTGTAGTAACATTTTCCCAGTTATCTGTTCCACCTCTGCTTCTCGGTAAAACATGATCTATTGATAGGTCACTACCCCTATAGTTACAGTATTGGCAAGAATTATTATCTCTCAGAAGAATATTTTTTCTTGTTAAAGAAACCTCTCTAAAAGGAACTTTGACGTAGTAACGAAGTCTTATAACTGTCGGCAACTTTTTCCCGCTATGAATTGAATATGTTTTATCTTCCTCTAAGCTTTCTGCTTTACCTTTAATCATCAAAATTACTGCTCTTCGCCAGGAAGTGATGTTTAAAGGTTCATAAGATGCATTTAAAACTAGAGTCTGGCCCATGCCAAAATACAATTTACATGTCATGCTAACTGTATATTTCAATAAGCGCATATATTTGTGCAAAGTTAATGCAAAATAGGCAAACAAATCAGGTATTTAATTTTGACAAATTTCCAAATTTTGAAAAAGATATAGATCTAAAACAAAGAGCATGGATTGAAGTTAAAGGTAAAGCAATAGAAACAAACGTTAGACAGTTAAGATCAAAATTAAGTAAAAATTGTCAATTTATGGCAGTCGTTAAAGCTGATGGATATGGACATGATGCGAAATTAGTATCAGAGTATGCTATCAAAGGTGGAGCATCTCAATTAGGTGTTGCCACATTAAATGAAGGCATTAAGCTTCGTTCTTCTGGAGTTAAAAAACCAATACTTATCCTCGGAAATCTTTATACGAAAAGGGATCTTATTATATGTTTTAAAAATGATCTTATGCCAACTATCAGTAGTATAAGAGAATGTTTAATTTGCAATAACATTGGTAAGCACTTTGGATTGAAATTTCCTTTACATCTTAAAGTTGATACGGGAATGTCAAGATTAGGATTTGAATACAATAAATTTGTTCAGCAATTTGAAAAAATAAAATCTTTTGAGAACATTTTAATAGAAGGAATATATAGTCATTTATCTTCTGCAGATGAAGCTAACGCATTAGATCCTAAAAGTATTACACAATTACAAAGACTGAAGTTTAATGAATTATTAAAGCAAATTAATCTTGATAGAAATAATGAAATTAAGATTCATTTGGCTAATTCTGCGGGAATGCTTCTTAACAAAGATTTTCATTTTCACATGGTACGTGTTGGGCTTTCTATGTATGGATACAGTCCTTTAGACAAAATAGATAAAAATTTATTACTTAAACCAGCTTTATCTTTGAAGGTCAAAGTAGCTTTTATAAGAACTATTGATAAAGGTGTAAGTGTAAGTTATGGAGGCAAATTTGTAAGTCATAGAAAAACTAAGTTAGCTGTATTAAGTATTGGTTATGCAGATGGTGTACCAAGAAATCTTTCAGGCAAGATTAACGTTATCCATAATAATAAATTTTATCCTCAAGTTGGATCTATAACTATGGACCAAATGATGGTAGACATAACAGATTCTAATGAAATTAAAGTTGGTAGTACCATGGTATTACTAGGATCTGATGGAGATAAAACAATTTCTCCTCTTGAATGGGCAAGAAAATCTAATACTATCCCTTGGGAAATTCTTTGTTCTTTTAAAAATAGATTACCGAAAGTTCAAGTAGATTAGACATTTCGATTAAATAAAAAATTTTGAATGTTTGCATAAAAATTGATAATGTATAAGAACTGGAGAGGTGGCTGAGTGGTTGAAAGCGGCTCCCTGCTAAGGAGTTACAGGAGGTAACTTTTGTCGAGGGTTCGAATCCCTCCCTCTCCGTGATTTATTTAGAAAATTTTTAATTAATATTTGTTTTAAAACAAGTCAAGATCAATATCTTCTAGGTCATAAATAGAATTTAAAATCAAGTCAGCGCCTGCATTTCTAAGATTTGTTTCGTAAGAATTACGTTCTTTTAATCGAGAATTTAAATGTAAATGAGGTGGAGCTATTCCGATACTTATGAATTTCTGAGATGGTATTTCCTTTCTAGCGTTTATAACTGTATTTATATCTGCAATAGTATCTCCTACATATGCAATGGGAATATTTGATTCGCCAAGTTTATCTCCAATAAGCTTTTTTGATAAGTTAATAAAACCTTTAGGATCAGGCTTGTCAGGGGCATCTCCCATAGATATTAATGGTGGTGATTTTAGTCCAAGTCTTTTTTCTAAAACAAATTTTGCAGAAGCAGACTCTGCACCACTAACAAAACCCCAGATTATTCCATTACCTTGAATTAAATCAAAAAACTTTTTATCAACTAATAACTCCTCATTTGTTATGTAACCAGACCAATATTTACTATCTTTATTTGGATCTCCACCAAAGTAAAACTCTTCAAAACATTTTACTATTTCCTCTCTTGGAGGAATTTTAAGGTTTAAGTTCTCTTTTTTTATAAATCTTTTTATAAGTTCTAAACTTAAATCCCAGTCATTATTCCAGATCCCTTCATTTTTTGCATTATCAATATCTATATAACTTGGCTCCCATCCGGAAAATTTGTAAACTGTTTTTTTTAATGAAAGTCTGTAACTATTTTCTACGCTGCGGATTACCCCATCAATGTCAAACAAAATTAAACCAATATTTTTCAATTAATTTTCTTACATCATTATTATAAAAGATTAGTATTCTTATAAAGAAAAAGCAAAGAAAAACATTCTATTTATAAAATTATGGATTATCTAAACTTAATTTTGTAAATATCCTCTGGGAGTGAGAAATATTTCGTCAACTAAGGTTGTTTGAGAATTGCCAATAATAATGATTGATAACATATCAATCTCTTTAAAAGGAATGGTGTTTAAAGTAAAAAATTTTTTGGTTTGATTTTCTCTCCCTACTTGTCTAGCTATTAAAACTGGAGTATCACCATGCCTAGATTGTAAACATATATCTATTACACTTTTTAGCTGCCAATTTCTTTCAATGGATTGAGGATTAAATAAAGCTATTACAAAGTCACCCACAAGAGCTCCTTCAATTCTTTTTTCTATTAAAGACCATGGAGTTAATTTATCGCTTAAGCTTACTGAACAAAAGTCATTCATTAGTGGTGCTCCACTAATCGCAGCCGCTAATTGAACACTACTTATACCTGGATGTACTTCAAAGTAAGGTCTATATTCTTTTTTGATTTTTTGAAGTAATTCTAAAAGTAAACCTGCCATTCCATAAAATCCAGATTCACCTGAAGAAATTAAAGCCACTTTTATTCCTTCCTCAGCTAGTTTAATTGCTTTACTGCATCTCTCTTTTTCTTCAGTAAGTTTACTTTCAATTAAAACCTGATCATTCCTTTTTAAGGGTTTTATTAAATCTAAATACATTTTGTATCCAATCCAAACAGTACATCTTGAAAGTGCTTTTCTTGCATTATTGGTTAGGAAGGAGATATCACCAGGCCCACTTCCAATAATATGTATTTCGCCATGGGTTGGATTATATTGATTTTTTGATTCTGCTACAGCGATAGTTACTGCCCCAGATTGATTTTTAAAAATTCTTTTTTCTTCTAATAATTTTGATTCTTCTCCTGCTGCGAGTAAGCAAGAGGCTTCTGCTACGGAAGGGGTGCCAATTTCATTTTGCACAACATTTGATGGATTTGGAACAATTATTGTTGAAAGATCTTCTTTACTAAAAAACTTTATAGGCAAGTTTTTTTCTTTAGCAAGTTCTAAAATTCCTTTCTCATCTTTTTTAATATCAATAGTTGCAAATCCCGCAATTGATTGCTGTGATAAATTTCCTGACTCCAAAAAATTATTTAAAGAATTTGCTATTAATTCTTTGCTTGTATTTCTTTCACATCCAATGCCAATCCATAATACGGGCGGATGCCAAGTTGTTTCATGATTTTCGAATATACTCACATGAAATGTTGAATCTGGTTTTTCAATTTCTTTTTCATTGATTTGATTAATAATCTCCCCTGATTCTGAATTTTTCCATAAGCTATTACCAGATAATTGTTTGCAAAATATTTCTTCGTTCTTAGCTTGTTTAATTACTAGTTTTGACCAATCGTTTATTTTGCCAGATCTTTTCCAACCCCATTGATTCCCAAATGCATCAAGATTTAAGAAGCTTTGATCATTGGAATTATTAGTTTCTATTATTTCGCCACCAAGTAAATTAGCAATTTGAAATGCAATATTTTGCGTATTTGACTGATGTAAGCCAATTAAAGGAACTATCTTGGAACATTTGTTATCTATAACTATTACTCCTGGATCTTGATCTTTAGAGGTTAAAAATGAATTTATTATGCGTATTGATGCAGCAATTGAGCCTATAAAAATTATTAAATCTATCTCCGGCCATTTTTTTAGTAAGATTTCTCTAGGTTTTTGTACTTGAATAAGTTCATTTTCCTTTCCATCCTCTTTTGAAGAACCCGCAATATATATGTCTTTGACAAATTCGGTTTTTTTAAGCCTTTTTAAAATTTCTTTTGAATTATTAGATAGACCTATCGCAATGCCTTTCAAATTAGAAACTATTGATAGTAACTTTGAAATTATATCCTGTCGCTGGATTTAAAAAATTTTCTTTGAAATATAAAAAAAAATTTAAGAAATTTATATAAATTTTGAGTAAAAATACTCATAATTTAGTCATAGACTAGAATTTAACAAAATATTCATATAGTAACAATCATTAGAACATTTGTTACGTTAATGCATAACGAAAGAATCTTTGCCTTATTATTTTTGAAACGAATATCTAAAGTTCCGAAGGATTCGTTTTCTTGAACATTATCATTAAAAATAGGTTCAAGATCCGATCAATCGGCTTTAATGTCAATTATTTTCGAGGTGCTAGATGACCATCAGCCCACCAGAAAGTGGAGAAAAAAACAAAAAAGTTTTGGAGGATCCTGTTAAGGCCGATCCAAGACCTATTGATTTTGCCAAATTAGATAAGCCAGGTTTCTGGTCAAGTAAATTATCTAAAGGTCCAAAAACTACAACTTGGATCTGGAATTTGCATGCTGATGCACATGATTTCGATGTGCATACAGGCGATGCTGAAGAAGCAACAAGAAAAATCTTTTCAGCTCATTTTGGACATCTTGCAGTCATTTTTATATGGATGAGTGCTGCATTTTTCCATGGAGCAAGATTTTCTAATTACTCAGGTTGGTTAGCTGATCCAACTCATGTCAAACCCGGAGCTCAGCAAGTATGGGCAATCGTTGGTCAAGAAATGCTTAATGCTGACCTTGGTGCTAACTACAACGGTATTCAAATTAGTTCAGGAATATTCCACATGTGGCGAGCATGGGGAATCACTAATGAGAGTGAACTGATGGCTTTAGCAATAGGTGCTGTAGTAATGGCTGCACTTATGCTTCATGCTGGAATTTTTCATTATCACAAAGCAGCTCCAAAAATGGAGTGGTTCCAAGATATTGAGTCTATGCTTAACCACCATATAGCTGGTTTAGTAGGACTAGGATCTTTAGCATGGGCTGGCCATTGTATTCATATCGGAGCTCCTACTGCAGCTCTCTTAGATGCAATTGATGCAGGCTCTCCTTTAGTTATTAATGGAAAAGAAATAGCAACTATTGCAGATATGCCTATGCCGCATCAACTCTGCGATCCACAAATTATCGGTCAGATATTTCCAGGATTAGCAAGTGGTACAGGTAATTTCTTTAGTTTAAATTGGTTAGCTTTCTCAGACTTCCTTACTTTCAAAGGTGGACTTAACCCTGTGACAGGAAGCTTGTGGATGACTGATGTTTCACATCATCATTTAGCTTTTGGTGTAATAGCAATAATCGGTGGTCATATGTACAGAACCAATTACGGTATTGGTCATAGTATGAAAGAAATATTAGATTCACAACAAGGAGACCCAATATTATTCCCTGCTCCTAAAGGTCATCAAGGTCTTTTTGAGTTCATGGCAGAAAGTAGACATGCTCAGCTATCAGTAAACCTAGCGATGCTTGGATCAATAAGCATACTTGTATCTCATCACATGTATGCGATGCCTCCATATCCTTATATAGCTACTGACTACATGACAGTTCTTGGATTATTTACCCATCACATGTGGATAGGTGGATTATTCATAGTAGGAGCAGGTGCGCATGCTGGAATTGCAATGGTTAGAGATTACGATCCAGCAAAACATATTGATAATGTATTAGACAGAATTCTTAAGGCAAGAGATGCTTTAATCAGTCACTTGAACTGGGTTTGTATGTGGTTAGGATTCCATAGTTTTGGACTCTATATTCACAACGATACTATGAGAGCTTTGGGTAGACCCCAAGATATGTTTAGTGATTCTGCAATCCAACTTCAGCCAATCTTTGCTCAATGGGTACAGAGTATTCAAGCATCTGCTGTTGGAACTTCTCTTTTAGCAGGTACTGCAGAAGCTTTACCTCACAAAGCTTTAAGTGAAGTTTTTAATGGAAGTTTAGTAGAAGTTGGTGGAAAGGTAGCTATAGCGCCAATTCCACTAGGGACAGCTGATTTAATGATTCATCATATTCATGCTTTCCAAATCCATGTAACTGTTTTGATACTTCTCAAAGGAGTACTTTATGCAAGAAGTTCAAGGTTAATCCCTGATAAAGCTTCTTTAGGATTTAGATTCCCTTGTGATGGACCTGGAAGAGGTGGAACATGTCAAGTTTCTTCATGGGATCATGTTTT
>NZ_JAKVCI010000012.1:0-60126 GCF_022447305.1 Prochlorococcus sp. ALOHA_ZT_50
TTTTAGCTGATTTATGTTGTCAATTTTTATTCAGAATATAATTTTTAAGAATAAAAATTTCTTGTATAGTACTTCTTATATGAGACTTATTATAAGTCTATTAAATAGTCTCAAAAAGGATATGTAAGATAAATTAATTTATCAATTTGGATGATTCATACCCAAACTGTTTATTACCTGGGAAAAATTAAAAATTGAATAATAAATCAATAAACTATGTCCTTTCACTGTCCAAGAAATTAACAAGGACTAGAAAGTACTACTATTAGAAGGTTTTATGTTTTCCCGTACTGCCTTAAAGACAGTACTACTTAGATTGAAGCTTTTCAATGGCAGTTTGTTTATCAATACTAGGGACATCACTTAATCCGTTAGCATCAAACCAAGGGGCGCTAGCCCAATCAAATCCTTCGCCAAAAGTATTATCTGGTGCAGTTATATACCAGTGACATGATGCATCTGGTATGTCAACAGCACATTTTGACCAATCATCTGACCACTGAGGGACTTGTACCCACAGCACTGAAGATAGAAGTAGAGATAGCAAATTAGTCATGCAACTTATCATACAACATTAATTACTTTTATAGGATTATTATTTATCTTATATAAGAATTATATATAGACTTATTTATAGTCTTATATGAGATTTACGATACAATTAATTTCTTAATTTAGTGTTAAAACATTTTTCAACATTAGAAATGATATTTGAATGTATTGATGTAATGTCCGAGTCCAGTAATGTTTTATCTTTATCTCTATAAGATAATCTAAATGTATAACTTATATGATCATCTCCAAATTTAGTATCTTCAAAAACATCAAGTAAATTTACATCCTCTAAGAGATTTTTTCCTGTTTTTCTTATTTGTGATGTTATTTCGCTAATTAAAAATTTCTTACTGAAAACAAAATTTATATCCCTTTCCATTTTCGGAACAATTGGGTATTGCTTATATATTGGAATCCATTTATTTTTTCTTGTACTAGCTCCCAAGAGGTTAGAAACATTTATGTTAAATAAATAAACTTTTTTTAATGACTTCTTTTCTAATATTAGTTTGGGATGTATTTCACCAAAATAACCTGCATCTTTCCCTTCAATAACTAATTTCGCTGTTCTTCCTGGATGAAGAAAATCAATTGAATCAGTAGGTTTATCCTCAATTTTTATGTTCAAAGATGATAAAGCCTCCTTTAACTTTCCTCTGGCCTGGTAATAATTAAGATCGTTATCCTTACCCGAATTTATCCATTTTCCAAATTTTTTATTTCCATAAATCGCACCATTCAGAACTTCTTCTTGAATGAACTCAGTTTTCTTTTGAAAAACATTTCCAATTTCAAATATATAACAACTTGCTTGTCCAGCTTTTATATTACGGTTCACTATCTCCAAATGTTCTTTCCAGATATTATCTCTAAGACAGCTTGTTTCTAATAACAAAGGATTAGAAATCTTTATAAGTTTTTCATTATCTTCAGGAACAAGAGAGTAGCTTAGTACCTCGTTAAAACCATTTTCTATAAAACCATTTTTTACTTTTCTCAATGCCAACTGTTCTGATGACAATTTTCCAGGCTTAATTGGATTAGGAAGTTTTAAGTCGAATCTGTCATACCCTATTAATCTTGCTATTTCTTCAATTAAATCTATTTCTCTTATTAAATCATGTGATCTATTAGGAATTACTGCTACATCCCAGCCATATTCTTTATTCTTTAAAGTACAACCTATGAGTGTTAATTTATCAACTATTTCATTATCAGATAAATTTCTTTTTTCAAATTGATCGTTAATTATTAATGGACCAAGAATTTTATGTATTCGATTTCTCCGTAGTTTAATAAATATATCCTCATTACTTATTAAATTTGAAGTATTGATGATTGGTGAATTAATAGAAAAATATTCTTCTAAAAGATTAATTGCCCTTGTTACTGCACTTATTGTATTTTTTGATGAAATCCCTTTTTCATACCTGCTGCTAGATTCTGTTCTTATGCCAACCGCCTTTGAAGATTTTCTTATAGTAACTGGATTAAAAACAGCGCCTTCAAGGTAAATAGATGAGGTAGTATTACTTACAGAAGTCTCTAAACCGCCTATAACCCCAGCAATAGCTACCGGTTTATCACAACAAGTAATAACTGTGATATTGTCATTTAAGTCATATTCTTTACCATCTAAGCAAATAAGGCTTTCGTTATCCTTGCCTTTTCTTACAGAGAAATCTTCTGGAGAAACTTCCTTACCAATTAAGTTTGACAGTTTATCTTTATCAAACGCATGCAAAGGTTGACCTTGTTCTAAAAGAATATAATTTGTCAAATCAACTAGAAGATTAATAGATTTTATACCTGATTTTTCTATACGGTCTTTAAGCCAATTTGGCGATAATTTCTCTCCATTTACTCCATCAATGCAGCTTATTGTATAAATGCAATTAGATTCTATAGCCTCTGGACAAAGTTTAATTCCCTTAAGTAAATGAATATTGTATTTATGGTTTAATTCTGGAAAATTTAAGGTGGATTCTAAAAGGGCAGAAATTTCACGGGCTATACCTATAACAGACATTCCATCAGGTCTATTAGCTGTAATGGCTAAATCATATATAAAATCATTTAATTGAAGCAAGTCAGACCCTGGAGTGCCCAATTCATGTTTTAAGGCTAAATCTTCATCAATGATCTCTATCCCTTCGCTAGAGTCCTCTAAACCCAGTTCCTGCAGTGAACATATCATTCCTTCACTCATGACACCTCTAATTTCACTTCTTTTAATAGTTAAATCAACTGCATTTAATTTCGCGCCGACAGTAGCAACATAAACATAAATATTTGGTTTAATATTGCGCGCACCACAGATAATTTGTAAATTCTTTGAATTACCAATATCGACTTGGCAAATTGAAAGTTTGTCAGATCCTTCGTGTTTTAAAACAGATAATACCTTACCTAAAACAACACCATTTACATTTTTTGAACAATCTTCTAATGATTCAACCTCAAATCCACCAATAGACAATTTCTCAGAGAGATCTTCAGGAGTAGAAGTAATTTCTACTAAATTTTTCAACCAATTTTGAGAAACTTTCATATATATTTTTTAATCAATGATGATAAAAGAAATGAGTATATCTTCAAAAAAGTTTGTTGAAGATGTACAATAGAAAATTATACAATAAAGTATTAATTAAAATGGCCAAAAAAGGGACAAGAGTTGTAGTGACCCTGGAATGTACTGAAGCTAGGACAAGCACAGATCCTAAGAGATCAAATGGTGTCTCAAGATATACTACTGAAAAGAATCGTAGAAATACAACTGAAAGATTAGAACTAAAAAAGTTTAATCCTCATTTAAACAGAATGACAATTCACAAAGAAATTAAGTAATCAAATCAAATTAAATCATGCCTAATTCAATTTTTAAAAAACAATTATCACCTATCAAACCTGGAGATCCTATTGACTATAAGGATGTAGAACTACTAAAAAAATTCATAACTGAGAGGGGCAAAATCCTACCAAGAAGAATGACAGGTTTAACCTCTAAGCAACAAAGAGATCTCACATTAGCTGTTAAGAGAGCCAGAATTGTAGCTCTTTTACCCTTCGTAAATCCTGAAGGATAATTTCATATTGAATATAGTTGGCACTATAATTAATATTTCAAATATTTGAAAGATTTAACTAATTTAAAAACATATATTATTGACTCTGATGATCCACATGAGGTTGATGACGCTATTTCATTAGAAATAAAAGAAGGAAATAAAAAAAATTTATGGATACATATTAGTAATCCATGCAAACTCTTTTTGCATGACTCTAATGTTGATTTAAATGCAAGAAAGAGAAATAGCAGTTTATATTTAATTGATCAATATGTCCCAATGCTACCTAAAGATATTCTTGAAAAGGCAAATCTAGCTCAAAATAAAGTTTCAGAAACTATTAGTGCAGCAATAGAATTCAATGACGATGGATCAATAAATAAATATGAAATAACTGAAGCAATAATAAAACCAAAATATCAATTAACATATGAAGATGCAAATGAAATATTAGAAATAGAACCTAAAGAAGAAATAGAATTAATTGAGATTAAAAATTTATTAGAAAAAAGTATTACATTCAGAAAGAAACAAGGAGCAATTATTTTTGAAAGTCCTAATAATAAAATTAAATTATATGAGGATAAGATTATACTAACTAAATTAGAGAAAACAATATCACAAATTATAGTTGCAGAATCAATGATATTAATGGGTTATGTAACAAGTTTATTTATAGATAAATATAATTTAGCGGCTGCATTTAGGATTCAAAAATTAAACTGCAATCCATCTGAAATACTTAATAGATACAATGATAGTGATATTAAATATATAATATTAAAACAATATATGGGAAGAAGTTACATAACTACTAAGCCAGGAATCCATGAATCATTAGGCCTTAAAATGTATGTACAATGTACATCACCATTACGAAGATATCTTGATTTGATTATACAAAGGCAAGTCTATAACAAAATTAATAATTACGAAGTTCTTAGTAAAGATTCAGTCTCTAAGATTATTGATTATTCAAAAAATAGACAATCAGAAAATAATAATATATTTAAAAATGATAAATTTAAGTATTTAAAATTATTTTTTAAGAATGAAAAAAAAGCTTTTTATAAAATTATATTCGTTAAGTGGATTAATCATAAAAAAAATATTGCTTTGGTTTATTTTCCAGATTATTCACTAGAAATACTTATTACTCTTTTTGTATCAATAGAAATATATAGTAATAAAATATATAAAGTTAAATATATTATAAATGATAGTAATCTTTTAGAATTTATTTATTAATAAGATAATAAATATAATAGGTTGTTATTAGTTTAAAAAATATCTGTTAGTATTAATAAAAAAGCTTTATGACTTTTGTCATTACTACACCTTTATACTATGTTAATGATAAACCTCATTTAGGAAGTGTATATACAACAATAATTTGTGACTCAATAGCTAGGTATAAAAGGCTTGCAGGTGAAGATGTTATTTTCATCACTGGTGTTGATGAACATGGTTTGAAAATACAAAGAACAGCTAATGAAAAGGGTATTGAACCAAAATCACATTGTGATGAAATCTCAGAAGTCTTTAATAATAATTGGAAAAATTGGAATATATCCTTTGATAAATTTATAAGAACAAGCTCAAAAAATCATGAATTTGTTGTTAATGAATTTTATGAAAGAGTAAAAGCATCAGATGATATCTATATGGGAGTTCAAAAAGGTTGGTATTGTGTCGGTTGTGAAGAATTTAAAGATAATCCAGAAAACTCATCAACATACAAGTGTCCCATACATCAAAAAAATCTAGAATGGAAAAATGAAGAGAATCTCTTTTTTAGGCTTTCAAAATATCAAAAAGAAATTGAGAAAATAATCAACGAACCTTCTTTTATAGAGCCAATAGAAAGAAAGAATGAAATTATAAATTTTGTATCTAGAGGTTTAAAGGATTTTTCAATTTCAAGAACAAATGTCTCATGGGGAATTCCTGTCCCTGGTTACGATAACCATACCTTTTATGTATGGTTTGATGCTTTACTTGGATATGTAAGTGCCATTAGTTCTGATGCGACAGAACATTCATTGGAAAAATCAATTAATGGAGGATGGCCAGCTGATGTTCATTTAATTGGTAAGGATATTCTGAGATTCCATGCTGTATATTGGCCTGCAATGCTCATTTCTGCCAAAATGAAAGTTCCTAAGAAGGTTTTTGGGCACGGATTTCTTACAAGAGAGGGGCAAAAAATGGGTAAAAGCTTAGGAAATGTACTCGACCCTGATTTATTGCTTACAAAATATGGAAATGATCCTGTAAGGTGGTACCTCATTAAAGACATATCACTAGGAAATGATGGAGATTTTCAAGATAAAAGATTTGTTGACATTATCAATAATGACTTAGCTAATACAATTGGTAATTTATTAAATAGAACATCATCTATGTCTAGAAAATGGTTTGATAATAAAGTGCCAAATAATGAAAAAATTTTAAGTGAAAATAAATTAGAGAATTTTGCCAAAATTGCAGTTGAAAACTATATTTATAACTTTGATAACTACAAATTAGATTTAGCAGCTAATGAAGTACTTAGCCTAGCAATTAATACAAATTTGTATTTGAATGATAATCAGCCATGGCTGCTAATAAAAGAGAAAGATAATCTACCTCTAGTTAAAGAAATTATTTATAACGTTTTAGAAAGTACCCGAATAATAGGATTATTATTACTACCTTTATTGCCCGAATTATCTACAAAAATTAATGAACAACTTGGCTCTATATACAGAGAGGAAATTTCTTGGAAAAAACAATTAATTTGGGGATTATTAGTTAGCAACTCAAGTCTTCCTAAACCCACTCCAATCATAAATAAACTTGAGTATGAGCAAAAATTATAGATTAATAATTTTCCTTCCATTATTTATGCTTGGTTGCGCCCCAAATGTAATTGATGAAAATAAAGTTATACAAAAAATAGACAGTTTAGATATGACTATTTTCTCTAAAAGTGGAGATAAAATATATTCAATTACCAGTCCAAATTCAAGTTATGACAATATTGAATTAAAATTCGAATTAAAAAAACCTATCATTAATATTCTCAATGGGGAAGAAACTAAATATATTATTAGTTCAGAAGAATCTACATTATCAGACAACAATAAACTCCTGAAATTGAAAGGGAATGTTAAATTAAAAACTCTTAAAAAAGATGGGGATTTTTTATATGCTGATAATTTTATTTGGAATATAGAAAATACTAACTATCTATTAGAGGGTAATATAAGATTTGAAAATCAAAATATCATCTTAAATTCAGGAAAAGCCATATTGGGTTCAGATAACATAATTGAATTTTTCAATCCAGTAAAATATATAATAAAAGATGAAAATAACGAAAATAAATATGAAATAAATTCAGAAAATGCTTACTATAATTTAAATACTGAATCAGTAAGTTTTAAAGCAAAAGATAAAAGAGTTAAATCAATAATTTATTTTTAAATTTTATTTTTTGAAAAAATATTATTAATTTTTTTGGACCAGTTATTAATCCATTTTTCATCAGACTTCGTAAAACACTTAGCACTCCAGCCTCCAATCAATATAAAAGCCTTATTATTTATAGGTACAACTAAGATAGATGGAATTTCGGCACAAAAATTAAAAAATTCATCTCTTCCAGGATAAAATTTAGTGTTTGCTAATGATATTAATTTCATATCTTTTATAGATCTCAGACAAGTTTCCCCAGGTTTAAAATCATTACTTGAAGTGATTCCCCTCCTCAATATATTAACGCCATCATTGTGGATTAATATTGCTGCTGCTGCTGTAGAAGTTAATATCGCTTCAGAACCCCATGCAAGTTCATCAATAACTTCATCCGGCATGTTTCTATCGAAGAGAAACTTATTTTCTCCTTTTAAAGCAGCTTTCTCACCAGCTAATGGTTCGAATTGTTTAAATAAAAAACCTATCAAAATAATAATTAATGAAGCTATTGCAGCTAACACTTGTGCTCTTTCAAGCTCAGGAGTGATTGTTTCTATTGAAATGAAATTTGCTATCTGAAAAATAAAGAGTATTGCACCGACTAATATTAATGATTTCCCATTGAATCCCATATTTTAAATATGTTATTTCTAATTAAATTATGCAAATATTATATTGTTTAGTACATTTAAAATTACTCAAACATATGGTTTTTAATATATAATTAACCAAAACCTCTCAAAATGAACCTAAACATCAATAAATATATACTTTCCCTTATCTTTACTGGCTTTATTTTTATTCTTATCCCTTCGACTACATACGCAAATGAAATTAATACTATAAATAAATATTTTGGTATTACTCAACAGAAGACTGTTATAAATTACGAAAAAAGTCAGCCCTCATCTATCGACAACCCTGTAGTGGATCCAAATTTTAACACTATGAGATCAAAAGATACTGAGAGTTCAACTGCTACTTATATAGTTATAGGTTTGTTAATTGCTGCCACAATTATTCCTTTAGCAACATGGTGGTATTTCTCTAAATAATAGAGAATTTATGAATGCCAAGGATTTAAGTATTAGTGAATATTCATCTCATATAGTTTTTATTACAGGGGGGACAAAGAGTGGCAAAAGTGAATTCGCGGAGCATCTTGCAAAGGAGGTAAAAAAATTATCATATGTTGCCTTATCTGAAAACAATTTGGATGATAAAGAATGGCAAGATAAAATTAATTTACATCGAAAAAGAAGGCCAAAAGATTGGAAATTAATAGAAACGACAGATCTATTAAATACATTAAGGAAAGAAGAAGGTCCATTATTAATAGATTCTATTGGCGGATTCGTTATGAAAAGTATTGGCAAGGAACAAAATGAATGGTCAACAAAAATGAATTCACTTATAAGTCTCTTAATGAAAAGAAAAAGCATAACAATTATTGTTGGAGAACAAGTAGGTTGGAGTCTGGTCTCTGAATATAAAATTGGTAATACATATATTGAAAGAATCGGCGAACTTCAAAAGAGAATAACCAAAATATCAAAAGATAATTGGCTGGCAATAAACGGCAGAGCAATCAAAATAGATGAAATAAGTATTGAAATACCTACTTAAAATTGGAAGTCGCTCTTTTTGAACCTAGAATCCCACAAAATACTGGTAATATTGCCAGATCATGTGCTGCATTTAATATACCTTTAAATCTTATAGAGCCCTTGGGTTTTAAACTAGAAGATAAATATTTAAAAAGAGCAGGATTAGACTATTGGCCTTTAGTTACTGTTAATCAGTATGAGAATTTTGAAAAATTTTTAGCGTCAAAATCAACAAAAAGAATAATCTCTTTTAGTAAAAAAAATGGATTATATTTGAAGGATTTTAAATTTAAGCAAGATGATATTTTGCTATTTGGGAGAGAAGATTCAGGATTACCCGATTCCATTATTGATAAAAGCGACTTTTTAATATCAATATTTATGCCGAATATACAGACTGGAAACAATGATCAAAAAGGTGTTAGAAGTCTAAACCTTTCTGTAGCATGCGGAATTGCTATATATGAGGCCCACAAACAAATAAATTTTCAAAATGGTAATTAAGTACAACCAATGCCTTACAATATTCCCATGTCTCGGTAGCTCAGCTGGTTAGAGCGGCGGATTCATAGCCCGCAGGTCGCGTGTTCAAGTCACGCTCGAGACATTTTCAATACTTTTCAATTGAAGAACATAGGTGAAATTTTAATTTAATTAAACTATTAAAGACAATAATGTTTAATTCACTCGGCACAGTCTTAGATCCAAAAAAATCTAAAGCAAAATATCCAGAAGCAAGAGTTATAGTTCTTGATGACAATTTTAATACTTTTCAGCATGTCGCAAATTGTCTTCTAACAATAATCCCAAGCATGAGTGAACAAAGGGCATGGGATCTAACCATCAAAGTTGACAAGACAGGATCTGCAGAGGTATGGAGAGGTAATCTTGAACAGGCAGAGCTATATCATGAGCAACTATTCAGCAAAGGATTAACAATGGCTCCAATTGAGAAAACATAAAATAAGTAAGATTGACAGAAAATTTTTGGCTTATAAATTCGAATCGTTCAAGGGTTAAAAGGTTTTCAAAGAATAATCAAAATAAAGATAAATTTTTTGAATATATGTTTATTGACTCTGGAAGAATTCTTGGTGTTTTAGGAAAAGAACCACCTCTTATGACAACCAGAGAAGAACTTAAAGTTGATAAAGCTAGAGATGAATGGAAAAAGTTAATCGCTCAAGGTTGGAGGAGAACCAAACCAGTTTGGGAAGACTATTAGTATCCAATATTGTTACTAGGATTAGTTATATAAATTATGAGATTTAGGACGTAGTTAGCGGGTAAATTTAATGGCTTCAAAAGTAACAAAGCCATTCCTTGAGTCACATTAAATTCTTTATTTTTCATAAAAAAATAAAAGTCTCATTTTAATTATAAAAAGACTGTCAAATACAAACTAAAAATACTGAAAAAAAGATATATAAGCATTTATTGATTAAGGATTTTCAAGATATCTAATATCTAAAACTTATTTTAAAAAATTATAGATTTAGGATTACTTTTTTAAAAAAAATCTTTGTTATAGTTTAATAATCCCTACTATTTAATACTTATAAATACCCAATGAAATATCTCATCTCAAGCAAAAGATCAAGAGCTTTATTTGGTATTGGAATAGTTGCTATAAGTATTGGATTAATATCAAAAAAAGTAATTAACTATCCAACTGGAGGATGTATGAAAGGTACTCAAGAAATAACCTTTAATATCTAGCCATTAATCATCTTACATTTTTCTTAATTCTTAAATCCAGTCAACTTTGATAACTCTTTTAGTGAAAGTACACCTAAAATTAGTTTTCCATTTATTTCCCATGTGGGAAACCCTTTAATTTTTTTATCAATGCATAATTGAGTTTGACTGTTTATGCCATCTCTTGCACATTCAACTACATTAAGTTCTCTATAAGCTTGCTTACCAAATAATTCACTTTGATTAAGGCAATTAGGACACCAATATGCTGAATATTTAACTACACCATTATCTTTAAGGTATTTTGCCAACTCGATTGATTCCCTAGTGCTTTCTGAGGTGACTATAAGTTCTCTCTGATTATTTAAGTGGGAGCTATGAACAACACTTGGTAAAGTAAGCAAAACTAATAGTGGGATTAATAGGCGTTTCATTTATTTACTACTTTTCCTCCATATTTTCTAACTATCTTATCAAGCAAAATTCGTATATCTTTATTTTTAAGTTTCTCTATTTGCTGAAGATTTTCAAGAAGATCACATATTTGATCCTGTGTATCTTCATTTAATTCACTTACTGCCATTTATATTTAGAGTTTTTATATTCCAATTTTAAATCAAAAGTAAATTTACATACTTATTGTATTTATATTTTTTTATTGCTATTTTTTTAAAGCGGGCTAAGGTTCATATCTCCACGAGGATTTAGTCCGCTGAATTTTTAAAGATTCAATTTATATTGGATCCTTCTTTAAGAAATTGATTAGAAATATTAAAAAATATTTATCTCTGTTTAATTTCTAAATTCCATTGAAAAGCATTCTTATATAAACATTAATAGTGTGACACTATTTATTCAATAATGTTGTTATTTCGCTTCATAACTTTCTTAAAATACTTAAACTCAATAAATTCATGCATCATTTTGATATCATCAGATAATACTTTTTTATTAACTGCATATTCGTCCACATTAAGTGAAGAACTATTATTTTCAGAAAATGTTTCGTGATCAAAAGAAAAGTTTATAAAATCAACTTGCCCATTTTGATTATGACAATAAGATTCATTTAACACACCTCGAGACCTCAACGCTTCCTCAACCAATAAACCTGTGACTTTTGACTGACTAAACTCATTAGCTGTGCACAATTTTTCAATAATTTCATGCACTTCTTCACTTGGCAAAAAACCAATTCTTTTCCTCGGAGAGGGCATAATTAAAAAAAATTAGTGTCACACTTGCACATTATAAGTGTTGCACTATATTTGATTTAAGTCAACTAATTTTGCTATGCATATTTTATTATTTCCTGTCGGATTTATTCTTTGGTATCTAGCTTATGAAGCAAAACCTATCATTAATGATGAAGTAACACTTAATTGGGAAGAAAAAAATACAATTAAAAGAAATAAACTTTTAAATATAATCAACGAAAGCTTTTAAAATTTACTGTTAATCGATTTTGACCATTCCTTGTGCTTATTATCTAGATCTGAGATTAACTGTTTTTGATAAGTAAATTTGAGTTGATTTTCGTTAAGTGATTTTTTTGTGATAATCATCTCTTTAGAGAAAAAATAAGGAGTGTTAGAACTACTAATTTTTTTTTTGACTTCCATATAATGAATTTATCTATTTTTTTTATATGACTTAAAAGGTTATAGTCTCAATATTTTTATATTCTTTTTATATTTCCTTCATATGTGTTTTTAGCACGTTTGTAAAAAATATTAGTTTATTAAATAATAAAGGCTATATTTAAACAAAATATATGTTTTATCATGAATCTAAAGGAGAGAGGGATTACTGTTGGAGATTTACTAATAATACTAATAATAATAATCACTTCTACAATATTAATTAAATCATTTAGCAAGGATAAGAAAACAACACTTAATTATAGTAATCAAGAGCAAGTTTCTTATAAGAAAAATTACTATCAAAAATTTATTTGAATAGCTTATATAAATTATTTATAAAACTCTTAATTAATTCAATTAACTATTAAGTATCTCTTATGTAAATTTCAAGAATTAATAATTATCAAACAATGAGTTTATGTATTTTAAATATTTTGATGAAATGATTTAGAACTTTCCCATTTCAAGTTATCCTTTAAATCATTGATATCATTTGATATTGAAACTAAATTCACCATTTGAAGAATTTGACTTTTATTTAGCCTATTAATAACAATAAGTTTATTAAGCATTTCTAAAACAGATTTATCATTAATATTCATTGTTTGTATAAAAAACTATGATCCTTCAATTCAAATACTTTATCTTATAATTTTAAAATTATTCTTAAAATTTCATTATTTATTTTATGTTAAATATAAAAAATATTTATAAAATCATCAAAAATAAAACTTTTACTTATAAGAAAATATCTTAAGCTCACTTTCTTATAAATTCGTTTATTGTAAAAAGAAAAAAAATGAAAAAAAACTCCAAGAAAGAATACCTTAATAGAGATGAAGTTAATGAAATGATTGAATCAGCTTTAAGGAGACATAATAGAAGATCTACAATAATATCAAGCGTACTTGGCTGGATTCTAATAGGAGGTTATTCGTTTGGACTTTTTCAAGCAGTTCAAAATGTCTAATTAATCTTTTCTTTAAAGTAGAACTTGCTAGATGATAAATTAATATAAGACTAAGTATTTATTATGAGGGAATATATTGAGGCAAATCTTACAGTGATAAGAAAATATTTAAAAAAACGAAAAAAGTATACATCAAAATTAAATAATGCTTCGATAATGGAAGAATTCAAAGAATGGAGCAAAGATCCATTACCTGAGACAGAATCAATTTGGACTTTACCTGACTTAACGAGAAATGAAAGACTAAAAAATTTTTGTCGCTCAATTAAGAAGGAAATAAGATAAGTTTTTAACTACCTAGTTGTATATGATTTACCTTTAAGTAAAAATAACCCGCAAATCCAACTATATTCAAAATTACAACGAAAATCCAAGCTCCAATTGGCTGATTAGAATCAAATTTTTTTATTTTAACTTTTTCCTTTAGTCTTTCAATATATTTAGCCATAATTAAAAATATTAAAAAGAATATTTCTAATTATAGAGAGTTAAATTTTAAGGAATCTTAAATAAAATAAAATTTCTTTTAATTCGAATTTTTATTGTCAAGCCTGTTAATGGGATATTTAATTAACTCCTTTTTGAGATTTTTTAAAAGTTTATTGTGATTCAAAATTGTAAATTTCCTAGTAAAGGAATAATGCCATTTCATTGAATTAAAAAAAAACTTGCTAATTCATTATTAATAAAATTATAATACTTATTACGGTCATTCAGACCATACATAATTTAAATAAGGACAAATTTTTTCATGAGCTTAAGAGTTGGCCAAGAAGCACCAGACTTTAGTGCTACAGCAGTATATGATCAAGAGTTTAAGGAGATTACACTTTCAGGTCTAAGAGGTAAATGGGTTGTTCTATTCTTTTACCCACTAGATTTTACATTTGTATGTCCAACTGAAATCACTGCATTTAGTGATAGATACCAAGATTTCTCGGCACTTAATACGGAAATACTTGGGGTATCAGTTGATAGCAAACACTGTCATTTGGCTTGGATACAAACCCCAAGAAATGAAGGTGGTATAGGTGATATTAACTATCCGTTAGTTTCTGACTTAAAAAGAGAAATTTGCCAGGCGTACAATGTTCTAAATGATGATGGGGAGGCTGATAGAGGTTTATTTCTTATCAATCCCGAAGGAGTAGTTATGCATACGACTGTTAACAAGGCTCCTGTAGGTAGAAATGTTGATGAAACGCTAAGGATTCTTCAAGGTTATCAATACGTTGCGGCAAACCCCGATGAAGTATGTCCAGCAAACTGGACCCCCGGGGAGAAAACAATGTTAGAGGACCCCAAAGGTAGTAAGGAATATTTTTCTGCGCTATAGAAGAATTAGAAACATTTAAGTAAGTATTGAGTAGTAAATAATTATAAAAAAATAAAAAATAAATATATTCAAAAAGGGGATAACATCCCCTTTTTGAGGTTTGGGCACGATCCAATCGCTCAAATTAGTTTTATATGATAAAAAGGACCACGTATAAAAAGAAATTTCTATTGCGACTAGGATAAAAAGATTAATTAAATTTAAGTCATTTAAACCAAAATATCTATAAATATGAAACTGATCATCAACACTAATATTATTAATTTGAAGATGCCAAAGATAGAGAGAAATCAAAATAAAATTTACCAATATTATTTTTTTTAACAGAAACCTAGATTTCTTAAAAATTAATAGGATAGAAATTAAAAATATGAAAAAACTTAACTGTGGAATATCCGGTTTTGGTACATTAATTCCTTCAAGAAATAAATTAAATATAAGATCAAAATTTATATATATATAATCAGCTATTAAGTAAGAGAGAAATATTAAATTTATTGCTACTAAGAATAATAATCTTTTTCCTTTAATTATTTTTATACTATGGATTTTATCCTTAGTAAAATTATAGTATGTATAGTTTTTTAAAGAGTTTATATACACCAAAGATGGACATATTGCACCGCTCAAATAGTAAAGGATTGAATAAAAGGAAATATCATTAATATTGAGTGAATACAAATTAAACCATTGTTTTTGTACAAATGGAAGAATAAGTAAAAATGAAAGTGTAACTAATAACTTCGTTGTATTGTTTTTAATTATCAAGAAAATATTTTTTTTAATTTAAAGCAATTAAATCAAACTTTCAACAATTTAGAAGTTGTTAATTTAAAAACTTTTTTATCTATAGTTTCTTGATTTAAAAGTATATCAACTAATTTATCTAGTAAGACTCTATTTTTTTTCAATATTTTTATTGAATTATTTAATGAAATTTTAGAAATATTTATGATTTCATTATCTATTCTAGAACTGGTATTTTCTGCTATGAGAGGCTTTCTTCTAAATAATCCATCTCCTAAATACATTTCATTATTATCAGAATCCATTGAAATTGGACCAATAATTGAAAATCCATATTTTGTAACCATTTCCCTTACGATATTTGTCGCATAAGAGATATCATTTATGGAGCATTGTGTAATTTCACCTTCACCAAAAACTATCGTTTCTGCTGCTCTTCCAGCTAGAGCAATTTCAATTTTTGAAAATAATAATTTTTTTGAAATCAATCCACTAGAAATTACATCTTCGTCAGGGCATATTTTTGTATATCCTCCTATAGATCCAGATCTAGGTAAAATCGTAATTTTATCAACTGATTCAATTCCATTTCTCACAGCAGATACAATTGCTCTACCTACTTCGTTATAAGCAATAATTTTTTTCATATTAGGAGAAGTTATTAATGAGCTTCTCAGGCCAATGGTAATTTTATCAAGAGCATTTTCTATATGAAGATCACTGATTAATTTAGATTCGTCTCTTGCACAGTGAATAGCACTCTCGTTCATCAAGTTTGCAAGATCTGCTCCCGAAAATCCAACTGTTCTAGAAGCCCAATATCCTAAGTCAACTTCGCTTGAAAGTGGTTTGGAAAGTGAGTGAACTGAAAGAATTTTTTTTCTTCCATCTAAATCTGGAAGCATTACTTCAATTTTTCTATCAAATCTACCTGGTCTTAATAATGCTGCATCCAAAATATCTGGTCTATTTGTTGCTGCTAAAACAATAATCCCAGAATTATCAGCAAAACCATCTAATTCAGTTAGAAGCTGATTAAGGGTTTGTTCTCTTTCATCATTTCCACCTCCGATCCCAGACCCTCTTTGCCTACCAATGGAATCAATTTCATCAATGAAAATTATACAAGGAGATTTTTCCTTAGCCTTAGAGAACAGATCACGAACTCGGCTTGCTCCAACACCAACAAAAAGTTCTACAAACTCTGATGCCGATATTGAGAGAAAAGGCACTCCTGATTCACCAGCAATTGCTTTAGCTAATAATGTTTTACCTGTTCCTGGTGGGCCTATTAGAAGAACTCCCTTAGGAACTTTTGCTCCAAGATTTTCAAATTTCTTTGGTTCTTTCAAAAATGTTATTACCTCTTTTAATTCCTCAGCGGCTTCAGGGACGCCAGCTACATCATCGAATCTCGTTTCTACATCATCAATAGTTACAAATTTAGCTTGATTTTTGGTAAAACCAAAAGCTCTGGAAGCCAATTTTGATGTACTCCTCAAGATTAAGACTATAGCTAATATGAAAATCAGGAAAAGACTTATTGAAGCAAATGAATTAGCAGCTGAGGCTTCTTTTCTACTATTGTTAATAGTTAGATCTACCTTATTTTCAGTAGCCTTTTCAAGGATTAATTGATCGTTGTAAAGGATAGGTATTTTAAATTTATCGCCATTTTTATACAGAACATCAATTTCTCTCTGCCTAGGATAGAAAAATATTGATTCTATTTTCCCCGTCTCTATATCTTCTAGAAGATCCGAATAACTTGATTTAGAATCTGAATATGAGAATTTTGATCTAAACACTAATCTTTATAAGTGATTAATAAAGCATATATGCTTATTTAAAAAATTGACGTATATAAACAAAATATACTCAAAAGTTTTGGAGATAACCAGTTAAAGGTTATATTATTATATGGAAATAAAGAAACAGAATGGCTGTACCAAAGAAGAAAAAATCAAAGAGCAAAAGGAACCAAAGGCACGCTGTTTGGAAAGGAAAAGCAGCAATAGCAGCTCAAAAAGCTATATCTTTAGGTAAATCAGTTTTAACTGGGAAAGCTCAAGGATTTGTTTATCCTATTGAAGAAGAAGAAGAAGAATAGCTTTTAAGATCCTAATTTAAATGCTTCAAGTATAACGGCATAAATTGCACCAATTCTTAATTTATCAACTACGGTCCATAGATAATAAAATTTTGAACTTGCGGCAGGTTTAATTCTTATAATGATTTCAATAAAAATAATAATTATTGGGACCATTATCAACTCATTTTTACCTTCAGATATAAATTTTGTAATAAAATTTGCGAACAAAAAATAACCTGTCAAAACAGAAATTAGACCAATAGATTTTGTTCTCCAAGTATCACTTAGAAAACCAAAAAATAAATTATTTAACTGGTAGGTAATTCTTGAAAAATTAGTTTTTTGCATTACTAAAAGACACTAAATAATCACTTAGAAAGTTATAGTCAACATATGATTTTTTTAGTTTAGGGCCTTTAATTACATTTGCCACATTATTCTGATCACCAAGACTGTCTAAAATACAATCTAATTTAATATTTTCCTCAAGAACAATTGGGATATTTGAAGGAACAAAAATTGTTGGCAAGTTAGCTGCCAAGGAAGATTTCAATCCTGGATTGGAGTCTTCAAAAACAATTGAGTTGTTTTTGTTTATACCACTTAATTGGATTGCCTTTAAATATGGTAATGGATTTGGTTTCTTTAATTCAACGTCTTCGCTTGAAATAATGAACTCAAAAGGGTTGAAGCCATTAAAAAGATAATCAACAAGTAGATTGACTTGAATTCTTGAACTTGAAGTAACAATAAATTGTCTTACTTTTTTTCTATGTAATTCATTTATTAATCTAAAAACACCAGTTTTTAAACTAACGCAATTTTTTTTTATAATTTCTAAATAATGAAACTGCTTTGTTTCATGAATTTTGAGAATTAAATCTTCTGAGAAATTATCATTATTAGATTTAGCGTAATAAGCAATCCTATTTTTGCCCCCATTTATCTTCAGAAGTTTTATATATGTATTAGTATCCCAATTCCAATCAATACCAAGGTCATTAAAAGCATTATTAAAAGCAGGTAAATGGGCCTCTAATTCAGTATTTGCGATGGTACCATCTAAATCCCAATAAACACCCTCCAGATAAGTCACCAAAAAGAATTTCTTTTATTTACGGTAAAATACAAGAGCAATTATTGCTGGTCCTGCTAACGCAACTACAGCCAAAGGAATAAGTGTTGCCATGATTAATGAATATGTTTTGTGATACTATTTTTACAAATAAATGACGAAACTGTACTGATACGTTACAAGATTGAATTAAATTATGAAATCATGGACATGTATAGAAAATTGTGGAGCTTGTTGTAAATTCGACTTGAACGAAAGAAGCGATTTGGCTAACAAACTTAACAAAGAAGATATAGCTTTGATAAATTCGATGACGGCTAAAGACGGTTGGTGTAAAAACCTGGACAGAGAAAATAAAAAATGCTTAATTTATGAAACCAGACCACATTTTTGCCGGGTAAGTGAATTTTCAACTTCATTTAAAGGATATTTGAAATCTGGTGATAAATTTTTAATAGATTGCTGCAAACAACATATTTCATCAAATTATGGATACCAAAGTAAAGAGATGAAAACTTTTAGAATTGCTGTTTCAGGAAAATGAATAGTAAATTAGAAAAAAAAGAAAACAATCTAGAAAAAAGTTTTTTTTCAATATTTATAACGACTTTTACAACAATTTTTATTGCTGAACTTGGCGATAAAACTCAGATAGCCACATTAATGCTTTCTGCTGAATCGGGCAGGCCAATAATTGTTTTTCTTGGAAGTTCTCTAGCATTAATAAGCTCTAGCATAGTAGGAGTTCTTATTGGTAAATGGGTATCAAAAAAAATATCTCCTAGCAAATTTGCTTTATCTACTGGTACTTTAATGATATTGATAAGTATATTTTTAGCTTATGAAACATTCAAAAATTATTTATAAATGGTTTTAAGTTTATTACTATCAACATTTCTAACCGTTTTCATAGCTGAATTAGGTGACAAAACTCAACTAGCTACTTTAACTATAAGTGGCACTTCAAATAAACCATTAGCAGTTTTTCTAGGATCTTCTTCAGCACTTGTTTTTGCAAGTTTACTAGGAGCTTTAACAGGTGGTTCTATTTCAAGTTTTTTACCCGAAGTAGTTCTTAAGTCAATAGCGTCCATTACATTTTTCATCATTGGTATAAGGCTTTTTATCAACTCTTTCACCATCGAAAAAGAAGAAAAAGAAGAGAAAGAAAATAATTAGTTTTAAGCTTGGATAATAAGGTGTAATAATGAAGTGTATACCCCTAAATTAATTTATAATTTCATTTAGATCATGTTCACATCATCTTCAATAATTGATAATCTTAATCAGTCAGAAGGGTTAGAATATAAAAAATTATGCAGATTATTAAAAATAACAAAGAAATCTGATAAGGATAAATTAGATATTGCTTTAACAGCTCTAGAAAAACTTGAAATAATTAATAAAAATGAAAATGATGAATATACTTGCATAAAAGATAGTGATCATCTTGTCGCCAAAATAAGATGTAGTAGCAAAGGCTATTGCTTTGCTGTAAGAGGAAAAGACAAAGAAGATATCTACATTAAAGAAAATCTACTTAACTATGCATGGAATGGAGATAAAGTTTTAGTAAGGATAATAAAAGAGGGATATAGAAGAAGATCACCTGAAGGAATAGTTGATTGTATTCTTGAAAGATCAAATCAAATACTTCTTTCTAAAGTAGAAATAATAAACAATGATGTATATGCAATCCCAATAGACGATAGGATCCTTTCTAAAATTAAACTTCCAAAAGAGAATAAAAAATACACTTTCAATCCAGACAATAAGAATATAGTAAAAGTTGAGATTGATAGATTCCCCATAGGTCAAGAAGAAGGACTAGGTCATGTGATACAAGAACTAAAACTAAACAATAATGAAGACTATGATACAGACTTTGTTTTATCTAAAAGCAATATCGTTAAATCATACGATTTAAATCATATTGAATCAAAAAAAATAGAACAAAGGGAGAGGATAGACCTTACAGATAAAAACTCTTATTTATTCAAAAGTTGGAATTCTAATAATTCTCCAATGCTCCCAATGATTCAAATAGAGCAGGGAAAAAATAAAAATACTAAATTATGGATACATACAAATAATCTTGCAGAAAGAGTAGATCTAAATAGTAAAAAATCTCTAGAAATATTATTCAAAGGCTTTGAATCATTACCCTTATTAAATGATTGGCAAAACTACCTTGGTGAAGCCATAAGAAATGATTCTGAATTTAAATTTGGTGAAAAGAATGAAGCAATAAGCCTCTGTGTCAATTTAAATAGTGATAATGAAATAATTGATTGGTCATTTCATCTTACTTTAGTAAAATGCACTCTTATTGTTGGAAGTGATCATACTGACGCGCTTCTATCTAGAAAAAGCAAATCAAGAATAACCTCTCGGGTATTAAAACCTATAAAGGAATATGTCGACGATTTAGATAAAATACTAGAAATTTCATGTTCATTCAGAGAAAACCATCTTTTGGAGGGTAAGGTGGAAATTCCTGCGCCACTGAATAAGATTGAAGCACTAGAAGAATTTTTTATTCACAATCCAGCTGAATATTCAAAAGGATATTTTGAATCATTAAATAAAGAAGATTGCCAAACTTACCTTTCACCAATACTATATGAAGCTAATTTAATATGGTTCAAACATTCAAATCAATATGGCTTAAAAAGTGCAGGATACATCTCAAATGGAATAGATTACGTTAATGCTAATGAAATTATCAAATATTCAGAATTTATTGATAATGATGTAGAGCTTAATGAAGATGGCAATTTGACATTTAGTCAAGTAATTAAATTATGTGGCGATGATAATAAAAAAAGAATCTTACATAAACTTCTAATTAATGAATTTAAGGACAATGAAATAAGGTTGATATCTAAAGATCCTGATAATGATGAATCAGAAAAATTATTTATTTCTCCATGGACAATTCCTGGATTTGACTTCACAAATCTTATAAATCAGTACTGTATTTTTAATATGATAATAAATGGTAAGAAATCAAAGAAAAATAATATAAATGAAATTAATATATCTGAGAGTAATTCATTAGAATTAGTAAATTGGGATATATTTAATTCATCAATTTCAAAAAATCTAGAAATATTATTTAACAAGTTTGTGATAGATAAACTTAATGAATTCAAGTACAAAGTTAACCAATATAAATCTAATATGATAAATATAAAAAAAGTAAGAAAAGCAGAAAAATTACTAGGTAATATTTATAGTGGGTTTATTTTATCAGTGCAAACATATGGTTTCTTTGTTGAGATATCAGAACTAAATGTAGAGGGTTTAGTACACGTAAGCACTCTTAATAATGATTGGTATGAATACAGGTCAAGGCAAAATCTATTGATTGGAAGAAAATCTAAAAAATCATATAAAGTTGGAGATGCAATAGAAGTAAAAATAATAAAAGTCGATATTCTTAAATATCAAATTGATTTAGAATTAACATAAATAAATTTTCACAAAATATATTATGGAAATATTAACCAAAAAAATTTAAGATAACTTTTTATAATTATGTTTAAGAAAAAATATTTACTTTTAACTCTTTTTTTAATAATAATTTTTCAAATTTTATTATATACAAATAATAATCAGAAGACTTCATTTAGATACTTTAAATGGACCCTCCAAGAAGTAAGTATAGGTAAGTTAATCAGTATTTCGTTTTTTTCTGGTTTATTTGTAAGCACTTTATTGAATACAACAATTACTAGTACTAGTTTCAGAAAAAAAACTTTCGAAAATGTGGAAGATGATTTTGTATCTAATAATAATGAGGAAGAAATGGAACCAAACGTTGAGATGCCGCCACAAAGGGATATTAGAGAAACTCAACCAACAATTTCTGTTAATTACAGAGTAGTCAAAAATATGAATGATAATAATTTAAAAAAAGATCAAAGTTATTCAAATCAAGATATTAAAGATGACTGGGATAATGCTGATAATGATTGGTAGAAAAATAAATTAATTAAAAAATGTTTTTTTAATTTATAATAGAATAAATAGTTTTTTTTATGGAAGAAAATTTAGACAAAAATAATGAAGTAAATAAAGAAATATCTGACAACACTACTAAATCAAACTCTGAGGAAATAAAAGGACCTAAATCAGAAAAAGTTATCAATATGGATATAAATAATGGTGATTCTGCTACTAAAGTTGTTATAAAAAATGAAATTAATACTCCCGAAAAACCTATAACAAAACCCAAAAAAGAACTCCCAGTAGAGAAAAAGCCTTTCCAAGAATTTATTAACATGCACCTAATTCCTTCACTTACTGAGGAAATTAATCAAAGAGGATTAGAAATAAACAATATTAACCTCACTAACACAAATAGACCTATTGCTGGAGATAAATGTTGGGTAATAAATTGTGAAATTAAAGATACATGTAACTTTTGGTTATCCTTTGAGAAGGATGACATTAGTTCATTAAAAAGTATTTCTTTATCAAAACCTAATCAAAAACCAAGTATTATTGAATCTTTTCTTATTGACGAAAAAAGAATTACCCTAAAATTAATTATTTCAAGAGTACTTCAAAGATTGAATGGGCAAAAGTTAATAGGAGTTAATTAGAAAAACAATAACACCAAGTTAACTTTTCCCTCGAAAATACAAATCATAGTAAATAATAGTATTAATAAACCGAATAAAAAATGGCTCAATCAACTGTTGAATCAAAAAATAAAAAAGATATTAATAATGGAAAGATACCAGCAAAAGAAACAATTTTGTCCCCAAGATTCTATACAACAGACTTTGAGGCTATGGAAAATATGGATTTATCAATAAACGAGGAGGAATTGGAAGCTATATGTGAGGAATTTAGGAAAGATTACAATAGACATCATTTTGTAAGAAATAGTGAATTTGAAGGCGCTGCAGAAAAATTAGATCCTGAGACAAGAGAGCTTTTTGTTGATTTTCTCGAGGGAAGTTGTACTTCAGAATTTTCAGGTTTTTTACTTTATAAGGAACTTAGTAAGAGAATTAAAGTCAAAAACCCTCTACTTGCTGAATGTTTTGCTCATATGGCCAGAGATGAAGCAAGACATGCAGGTTTTTTAAATAAATCAATGAGTGACTTTGGACTTCAGTTAGATTTAGGTTTTTTAACAGCCAATAAAGATTACACTTATTTCCCTCCAAGAAGTATTTTTTACGCTACTTATTTATCCGAAAAAATAGGTTATTGGAGATACATAGCAATTTATAGGCATCTCGAAAAGAACCCTGATAGCAAAATTTTTCCACTATTTAATTACTTTGAAAATTGGTGTCAAGATGAAAATAGACATGGGGATTTCTTTGACGCATTAATGAAAGCACAGCCACGTACTGTTAAATCTTTAAGCCAAAAAATTACCATTGGCGGCTCTACTTTTACACACCCATTATTTGACTACTTCCATAGGTTTAGATATTTTTTGAATAATCTTCCATTAACATCCAAGTTATGGTCTAGGTTCTTTCTATTAGCTGTATTTGCAACTATGTATGCAAGGGATTTGGGAATTAAAAAAGATTTCTACAGTTCTTTAGGTTTAGATGCCAGAGATTACGACCAGTTTGTTATTAATAAAACAAATGAAACTGCAGCTAGAGTTTTCCCTGTAGTAATGGACGTTTATGATAAATCTTTTTATGGAAGATTAGATAAAATAGTAGAGAATAATAAGGTTCTTTCCGATATTGCAAACAGTGATGGAAATAAAGTATCTAAAACTTTTAAAAAATTACCTAAATATTTATCAAACGGTTACCAGTTATTAAGACTATACTTATTAAAACCTCTTGATAGCAAAGATTTCCAACCTTCGATTAGATAATCTTTAATACAGAGAAGATTTATAGACTCATATGCTTTCGTCACAAATCAAATCAAATGAAATCGTTTTTGGTAGTTGCAATAAAGATTTATTAGAAGAAATTATTTTCTACGGCATTGGACTTGGTGCTGATTTTGTAGAAATATTTATAGAGAATACTGACAACTCAAGCGTTTTAGCAGAAGAAGATTTTATTACAAGTGTAAGTCCATCATTTGGAAGGGGTGCTGGCATTAGAATCTTCAAGGGGAAAAAGGATGGATTTGTAAGTACAAATGATTTAACAAAGCATGGCTTGATGAGATCGGTATCTCAGGCTATTGAGATGTTAGACATAACAGACAACAAAAGAGAAGTATTTAACGGTTTAAATAAACATAGGGACTATAGTTTATCCAAGAAAAAATGGATTAATGAAGTCCCATCTATTCATGAGATAAGTGAAAAACTACTAGTTAGCACAAAGTCTTTAAAAAAAAATAATAAAATAATAACTAGAAAAGGAAGTTACTCAAGAAATCTGCAAGAAGTAATTATAGCCTCCAGTGACGGAACCTATGTCTCAGATATTAGATTGCATCAAACAGTTGGACTCAACGTAATTGCAAGTGATGCCCAATATAGATCTAGTGGAAGTAGAAGATTTGGATCGTCAGGAATGCCTAATGAATTCAGATTATGGGATCACGAAAAAGCAGCTAATGATGTGTTTGAAAGTTCAATGAACATGTTGTATGCAGATTATGTTGATGCGGGACAAATGCCTGTTGTATTAGCTAATAAATTTGGTGGCGTTATATTCCACGAAGCCTGCGGTCATTTACTTGAAACTACTCAAATAGAGAGAGGAACAACACCATTTGAGAATAAATTGAATGAAAAAATTGCACATGAATCTGTAACAGCAATAGATGAAGGGATATCAGAAGGATCCTTTGGTTCATTATCAGTAGATGATGAAGGTATGGAACCCGAAAAATCAGTTCTTATAAAAGATGGAATTTTAAAAAAATTCATATCCGACAGGGCAGGTGAATTAAGAACTGGCCATAAAAGAACAGGAAGTGGAAGAAGACAAAATTATTCTTTTGCTGCAGCTTCAAGAATGAGAAATACTTATATAGCTAAAGGTGAGCACTCGAAAGAGGATTTAATCAATAGTATTAGTGAAGGTCTTTACTGCAAATCAATGGGTGGTGGCAGTGTAGGTGCTACAGGACAATTTAATTTTGCGGTAGAAGAAGGATATCTTATTAAAAATGGAAAATTAACTAGTCCAGTAAAGGGAGCAACATTGATCGGTGAGGCTAAAGAAGTTATGCCAAAAATATCAATGTGCGGAAATGATCTCGAATTGGCTCCTGGATTCTGTGGATCCATTAGTGGAAGTGTCAACGTAACTGTTGGCCAACCTCATATTAAGGTTGATTCAATCACTGTTGGCGGAAGATAGGATATGAATTCAAGAGAAATCACAACTCAAATCTCCAAAGCTGCAGATTTCCTAAATCTTAAAAAATGGGATTATGGAGCAAGCTTTTCTAATGATTATTCTGTGCAAGTAGATAAAGGAGAGGCTAAACAACTTAAGGCATCACAAAAGCAAATTTTAACTATAAGAGTTTGGAATCAATCTAATCTAGTTGGTATTACTACAACAAGTGATATTAGTGAATCTGGTATTAAAAAGGCTCTTAAGCAAGCAAATATAGCTTCTGATTTCGGCAATAAGAATGAAACTACAGAATTTTCACCACTAGCGAAGGATCCTATTAAAGTTAAGGAAGTTAAAAAAAGAAATCCTGTTGGAATAAAAAAATTACTTACACTTTTAAGAGAAGCGGAAGTAAAACTATTAGAAAGTCATGAATCCATAAAATCTGTTCCATATAATGGTTTATCTGAGAGTTTCTTTGAGAGAGTTTATGCAAATAGTGAGGGTGCCTTTCGAAGTTATTCCAAAAGTCAAGCAGCACTATATTTATATGCAAGAGCAGAAGAGAAAAATAAGAAGCCTCGTAGTTCAGGTTCCGTAAAACTTGGATATGGAGCTGATGATATAGATATAGAGTCGTGTATTAAAGAGGCTTCAAATAAAACAATTTCTCATTTAAATTATTCATCTATTAAAACTGATAAATATTTAATATGTTTTTCCCCAGAGTCTTTTTTAACGATCATTAATGCCTTTAGTTCAATGTTTAATGCTAGAAGCATTTTAGATGGAGTTAGCTTATCTAATAAAAATTCTATTGGAGAGAAACTATCTACAGAAGCACTTAATATTTATGATGATGGTCTTCACGAAAAGAATATTTCTTCATCACCATTTGATGGAGAGGGAACTCCTACCAAAAGACTATGTTTAATTAACAAAGGGAGACTTGAAAATTTTATACATTCTGAATCAACTGCAAGAATATTTAAAACAATCCCCACAGGCCACGCTGGACTAGGATCAAAAGTCTCAGTATCTCCTGATTGGATAGTAGTTGAGAAATCAGAGGAAAACTCAGATCTAAAAACATCATTAGATCACTCTACTTATGAGGGAGAATTTGTTTATATTGAAGAATTAAATGCAATCCATGCAGGTGTCAGAGCAAGTCAAGGTTCATTCTCTCTTCCATTTGATGGATGGCTCTATAAAAACGGTAAAAAAATCTCAATAGAATCTGCCACTGTAGCAGGGGATATCAAATATCTTTTGAAAAATATAGTAAATATTGAATCAAGCCAGGAGGTAACAACAAGTGGAATTTCTCCACATATATGGGTAGATGAATTATCAATAACTGGTGACGCGTGAGAATTATATTCTGGGGAACACCTGAATATTCAATTCCTAGTCTTGATATTTTTATTAAATCTAAGCACGAGGTAATTGCAGTAGTTAGCCAACCGGATAAGAAGAGATCTAGGGGAAATAAATTAATAGCCTCACCTGTAAAAAGCATTGCTGAGAAAGAATCTATAAAAATTTATACTCCAGAAAAAATCAGGGGCAATATAGATTTTATAAATGAACTTAAATCACTTTCTTGTGATTTATTTATTGTTATAGCTTACGGGAAAATTTTACCCAAAGAGATATTGGAAATCCCAAAATTTGGTTGTTGGAACGCACATGCTTCATTACTTCCAAGATGGCGTGGTGCCGCCCCAATTCAATGGTCCCTAATAAAAGGCGATGAATTTACTGGTGTAGGAATTATGAAAATGAATGAGGGACTAGATACTGGCGACATATTGTTGGAAGAAAAAATTAAAATCAATAATAACGATAATTTAAATACACTATCGGAAAAACTTAGTATTTTATCGGCAAAATTATTTTTAAATGCTACATCTTTAATCGAAGAAAATATTAATAAAAATACTAATCCTCAATTAACAAAACAAAATACCCTTGGAAGAGAAATTACTTACGCAAGAATGATTGAAAAATCAGACTTTAAAGTTGATTGGGGTAATGAGGCAATTAAAATTTCTCAAAAAATAAAAGGATTATACCCACGAGCAAATACAACTTTTAGAGGTAAGAACCTAAAAATACTTAAAATCAAAGTTTTGAGTAGTGATGAAATTAAAAATGAAAAATACCTTTTCATGAGCAATTATTCAAGACCAGGTATTATTCTTGCTGTAATAGAAAATGAAGGAATAATAATTTCAACTAAAACTGATCCGATTATTTTGTTAGAAGCAAAACTTGAAGGCAAAAACATTTCTAGCAAAAAGCAATTGATTCAACAGTTAAAGCCATCAGTAGGTGAATATCTCTCAGATTAAGTTTTAGATTCTTTTTTAGAGAATCCCCAAATGAAAGCAAAAAGAATCAAAAAATAAAAATAATAGTCTGGAAGAATAGATTCTTTAATTAACGTATTTAGTAAAAGTTTAATCCCAACTATTAAAATTGCTACGTAACCGGCTGTTTCTAATCTAGAAAATATATCCAGAAGTTTTAGAAAAATCCCCGATGTAAATCTTAAGGCTAATACTCCAATCACTGCTCCAAATATAATTAATATGTATTGATCACTTATAGCTACTGCAGTAGTGATACTGTCTATGGAAAAAGCAAAATCAGTAATTGAAAGAAGCGCTACAACCCTTAAAAACCTAAAATTATTTTTATTATTATCTGTCCCATTTTCAGCGTTTTCTATATCTGAATTTAAAAAAACATTAGAGAAGAATAAGTATATTAAATAAAAACCAGCAAAAACTCTAATAAGAATAAACTTTAGAAGAACATTAGATAATATGATGAGAATAATTCTAAATAATAAAGATATTGTTATACCAATATTTAAGGCTCTTGACCTTAATTCTGAACTGTCGAGGGATTTAGTAAGAGAAGCTAGTGCGACAGCATTATCTGCCGATAATAATAATTCTAGAGCAATTAATATTGGTAAAAGTGTAAAGATTTCGTACCAACTGTCTACCTGATCTAGTGTGGGTATAAAAGAATTTATTGCGGCTGAATCCATCAAATATTATTCACAATCAGTATAAAATCTAATATAATGTATCGGATATTTGTAATCAAGATTGATAACTATAAATGAGTTTAAATACTTTAGTTGATTATATTTCGAACTCACAAATTACTTCTGAATTAATAAAAAGAATTTCAAAAAATAATGAATTAAATATTGTTGGTTCAAGTAGATATGCAAAATCAATAATCTTAGATAGCATCGCAAAAAAAGAGGAAAAAAATATATTATTAATTTGTCCTAATGTAGAAATTGCCTACAAATGGATTGGTTATTTTGAAAGTATAAATGATAAAGCAGTTTTATATTATCCTCCAACAGAACATCTACCATACTCATCAATTAATAAATCCAAAGAGATTGAATTTAGTCAGCTTACTGTTTTATCCAAATTAATAAAAAAAGAGAAAAATGAACTTAATATTGTTATATCAACAGAGAGATCACTACAACCTCATCTAATAAATAAAAACTTATTAATTGAAAACAAGTTAGATTTGCAAAAAGGGGTTCAAATCGAGATTCAAGAATTAGCAAATAAACTTACTTTGCTGGGTTATACGAAGGATAATGTAACTTCAACAGAAGGATTCTGGAGTAGGAGAGGGGAAATAATAGATATTTATCCTGTCAATAATGAGTTTCCTATAAGATTAGAATTTTTTGATAATGTAATTGAGAAAATAAGAGAATATGATCCCCATACACAGAAAACATTAGAAAGTATCAATAATATTGAAATAATACAGGCTGGATTTGATTTGCTAATAAAAGATAAGTTAAATAATTTATCTAAGAACAATCTTTTTAATTCAGAAGATATAAATAAAAATAATCTTGATCGTTATTTAGGAATAATTGAAGAAGAACCCTCAAACATAATAGATTTTATAAATAGGGAAACAATTCTTGTAATTGATGAATTAGAAGATTGTAAAAAATTTGCAAATAATTGGTATCTAGATTCAGAAAGTAATTTTGATAATTGTACGTATGAATTAAATGAGAACCTTAAAAATAATGACATTAATTTAGAGGCCAAACCTAATTTGCATTTAAAGTTTGACGAAATATTAAATTCACTAGGAAATTTTAATTTAATAAAATTTTATGAATTTGAATCTAAAGTCAATATTGATAATAGGTTTTTGTTAAACGATAAAAGATTAAATTCATACTCTAAAAATATAGGAAAATTATCCAATGATATAAATAAAAATATAAAAAATAATGAAAAAGTATGGATATTATCAGCACAGCCATTGAGAACTAGGACTTTACTTTTTGAGCACGAATGTAATACAAACTTCTTAAACAATCCTAATGATATTGATGAAGCATTTAAGTCAATTAATAATTCAACTCCTTTAATTTTAAAAAATAAGAACAATTATGAAATCGAGGGTTTTTATCTTCCGATATGGAAAGTTGTCCTAATAACAGATAAAGAATTATTTTCACAACAATCTCTTTTTAATAATGTATTCATAAGAAGAAAAAAAAGAAGTGTCAATTCAAATATAAATGTAAATAAGATTAGTCCCGGTGATTTTATAGTTCATAAAAATCATGGAATAGGAAAATTTTTAAAAATAGAAAAAATAAATATAACTGGAGATTCAAGAGATTATTTAGTCATTCAGTATCAAGATGGAAAGATAAGTGTTGCCGCTGATCAACTTGGTAGTGTTAACAGATATAGATCAAGCGGAAAAATAAAGCCGAAAATAAATAAATTAGGAGGGACAGAATGGGAAAAAATAAAAGAAAAAAATAAGAAACAAATCAAAAAAGTTGCTGTCGATATTTTAAAACTTTATGCAAAGAGAGAAAAATTAAAGGGTTACATTTACCCAGAAGATGGTCCTTGGCAAGATGAATTAGAGGAATCATTCCCTTATCAACCAACACCTGATCAAATTACTGCTGTAGAAGAAATAAAATCTGATATGGAAAGCGATAAGCCAATGGACAGGCTAGTTTGTGGAGATGTAGGATTTGGCAAAACAGAAGTAGCTGTTCGGGCTATTTTTAAGGCTATTACATCAGGCAAACAGGTAATATTACTAGCACCTACAACAATCCTAGCTCAGCAACATTGGAGAACAATAAATAATAGATTTTCACCTTACCCAATAAAAGTATCATTACTCAATAGATTCAAAACCGTTAATGAAAGAAAGGAAATCTATGCAGGTTTGAAAAATAACAAAATTGATTTAGTTGTAGCAACGCACCAAATTTTAGGAAAAGAAATAGAAATTAAAAACTTAGGACTACTAGTTATTGATGAAGAACAAAGATTTGGAGTAAGGCAAAAGGAGAAAATAAAAAAAATCAAAACCAACATAGACGTTTTAACTCTCTCGGCAACTCCAATTCCAAGAACTCTTTATATGAGCTTATCTGGACTAAGACAAATGAGCTTACTAAATACTCCTCCTCCATCAAGAAGATCAATAAAAACATATTTATCTGAAATAGATATGGATGTTATAAGAACTGCAATTAATCAAGAACTTGATAGGGGAGGTCAAATTTTTTATGTTCTTCCAAGAATTTCTGATATTGATCAAGCTGTAAACAAATTAAAAAATATGTTTCCCAGCTTAAAATTTATTGTTGCTCATGGGCAAATGAACGAAACAGAGCTTGAAAATGCAATGATTGCTTTTAATAATGGAGAAGTAGATCTAATGATATGCACAACGATAATTGAAAGTGGATTAGACATCCCTAAAGTAAATACAATCATTATTGAAGATTCTCACAAATTTGGCCTTTCACAACTTTATCAACTTAGAGGAAGAGTTGGTAGAAGCGGTGTACAAGCACATGCTTGGTTATTTTATCCAAATATAAATAAAATTAATGACGCTGCAAAACAAAGATTGAAAGCGATAAAAGACTTTTCAGAACTAGGAAGTGGATACCAACTTGCAATGAAAGATATGGAAATAAGAGGTGTTGGTAGTTTACTAGGAGAAGAACAAAGTGGAAAGGTTAATGCTATTGGATATGATTTATATATAGAAATGCTCCATGAGGCTATTTCAGAAATCAGTGGGCAAGAAATACCTGAAGTTAACGACACTCAAATTGATCTACCAATAAATGCATTTATACCTGCAACATGGATATTAAACAGAGAAGAGAAGCTTGAGGCTTACAAATCTGCTACTGAATGTTCAAATAATGATGAATTAACTGAATTAGCTACAGACTGGGTGAATAGATATGGAAACTTACCCAAACCTGTTGAGTCCTTAATTATGATAATGAGACTAAAATTACTAGCTAAAAAATGTGGTTTTAATAAGATCAAGCTCAAAAAGCCAAACATCTTGATAGAGACAAAATTAAAAAATTCTACTTTTAAAATTCTTAAAAATTCTTTGGCAAGTAGTGTTCAAAATAAATTTAATTTTAATGAAGGCGAACAATTTTCAATCATCACTATAAGGGGTTTAGGTGCAACTGAAATTCAAAATCAAATTGATCAACTAATGTTGTGGTTCGGGTCTTTTGAAAGAGAAATAAAGAATTTCGATAAAGAACTTATTAAAAGAGATTAAATTATTAAATAATTATTTAAAATCCGCGAATCAGTTTGATTTCGGTTAGGTTTATAAAAATTTATTTATTTTATGGGTGAATATATAGACGTCGGAATCCAAACTTCGATTTTACCCTTATCAATTATTCTTTCATCAATTGTATTAGGCATATTTGCATTATTTGGAGAAGAAACAGAAAATGATGATGATGATTCTGATTCAGGAAGTGGTGGCCTAATGCAACCTATTTGAAATTATTTATAAACAATTTGTTTTGACTTTCTCTTAGAGACTTTAAATAACCTATTAAATGAACCTATCATTAAAATAAGAGCAGTAAAAGAAGATACAAAAATAAAAATCACCAAAAATATCTCATAGAGATATGAAAAGAGATCAATCAATAATAAAAAAGATTTATTAAATGTCGAAGGTAGATTTTGTAACAGCAAATTTTTATTAGGAATTAAATAATTTATATAAACTAATAAAACACTCAAAATAAACAAAAAGAAAGATTCAGTAAATAGTCTTCTTTTAGATTTTCTTCTTAAATTTAATTTTTTTTTAAAAATATATTTATCAGGTTTAATATTCAAATTTGGGATGTTTAAATCTGCCATAAATCAAAGCTCAAAGAAAAAATTTGAATAACTCTGAAAAGAAATTAACCTATAGTATCGTGTTTGTATTTAAGATGCTAATTGCTCTTTATTCAGGATTTATTAGTTCTTTTTTTTCTATATTTTCAAAAGGACTATAAAAATAAATAAAAGAAGAAGAGAATAGAATTAAAGAGCAAATTGCAATAAACGGTGGAATAAAGAAATTGAAAAATTTAACTTTTTTATTTAACCCAAATCTTAATTTTTTAGGAATGTTAGTAGGTATATCAGTTTTTTTTATTCTTACTTTTGGCGATTCATTTAACTGATCAAAACAATTTATGGTATCTGAAAGCAATGAATTACCAATCTTTAGAACTAAAGGCTTTACATTTGCTTTAGAGCTCTTGAGAACAATATTATGTATGTGGAGATTATCGGCTTTTATATCGATTAATTTAGACTCATATATTGGAATTTCGTTTTTGATTAAAAGATTTGAATAAATATAAAAAGCATCCATAATAGGCCCTAAATGTTCAATTTTGCCTTCAATAAGTGGTTTATCAACTATGGTTAATTTCCATTGAGAAATTATAGATATTTGATCTTTATTTTCATTATTGGAATAATCTGGCAATCCGATTATTTCGAGACTTACTGAAGATTGATGAAATGACAATTTATTTTGCATCATATTAAAAATCGTATAAAAAATTCTTCAACTTTTGATAACCCTGATTTGAAATGCAAAAAGATAAAATAAGCAAAGATTTTATGATAATCTCATCATTTTCAGCTTGATTTAAAAGCTTTTTCACTCTCATACTATCTATATTAAATCTCTCTTTAATCAACTCAATAAATCTCTTATTAAAATCATTCCAAATAACTGAATTCTCTTCAATATCTTCTTTAGATTTCAGTATCTCTCTGATATAAGGATATAAATATTTAGACATTTCAACTGTAATTCTAATTAAGGCATCGAATTCGTTAAGTTTAATATTGTTAGTAACATAAGATTTTCTCAATGGATTATTGTTCCTTAATTTCCAAATAGTCACTTTATTTGGTAAAACATTATTTAGATTAAGTCTATTTGATAAGGCGTAAAGGGACTGGATACCATTTAAGTCAATAGTTTCTAGTATTAATAATAATAAATCAAGCTTCTCTATAGATTTTCTTGATACCTGATTTCCTCTAGTTAAAACTGTAATTGTTCTTTATTAGAATATGGACAAATTATAACAGAATTATTAATCCATTTTTTGAAATAAAAATGAATATAACTTATCTAGTTCTTCAATAGTTAGCATTCCATAACTCCATAATAATATTGGTAATGGAGTGTTATTTTTTATAGATAATTTTATACCAAGTTCAATAGTAGATTCATCTAAACCTAATACATTAAATAAATAAATTATCATTTCTCTAGATAAATAATTATTCATGAATTCTATTTAATACTTGAGTAAATGAGAGATTTAGTCATTTGATTAAGGACTAATTTTCTTGTAAAAAGAAATTTATTTAAAAGTAAAAATGAAAATTTCCTTATTGGAAATAAAAAAACGTTTCGATTAGCAAAAATTGATATCAACGAGTCAGTTATAAAAATAGTGACAATAATATCTAAAATTCTGCTTGAAAAATACTTAAATTTAAATAATATCAATTGCATTTTAGTAATAGCAGTATTTTTATTAAAAAGATCATAAATAGTATTAACATCTCTCCAACAAGTATTTAGACCCTGACCACCAACAGGATGAAATGTATGAAATGCATCTCCTACAAAAACTAATTTTTTAAAATTTAAAACTGGTAAATTTAAGGATAATGAAACAGGAAAAATATTAAATTCGCCAATTATTTGGTCCAACTTAAATTCATCTGGCAAGATTGTTGATAAATTATCCATTAAAAAATTCTTGTCAGAATTCAACCTTTCAATTGCCTTTAATGTACTGGAAGTCCAAATTACTTGATATAAGTTTTTTTCTAAAGGTAATAATGCAAGTGGGCCTTCTTTTCTAAAAATTTCATAAGCACGCTTTTCACAATGACCTCTAAGAGAAACTTTAAAAGTTAAACAAGACTGACTATAAGATTTTTTTATATCAACAAAATCTAAGAATTTTTTATCAAGTGAGTTTGCTCCTGTTGAAAAGAATTGATAATCAAATAATATTTTTTTACGTAACAATCTCTGTGGTGTCATAAAAAAAATATTTTCATAATTATCAATCTCTTGAAAAAATACGTTCATGAGATCCGAATGTTTAACTACCCAGCCAATATTTTCAGCAGAACTTATATCATCATCTAAGTCAGAAGTTGATAAATTGGTAAAAGCAGAAGTTACGCTATCTGAAATTGAAAGGGTATCAAAGCCAAATAAAAATGGTTCTAATTTTTCCCAAAGTCTGAATTTAGATAAGATTTTTCTTGTTGAGTGAGTAATTGCATAAGTTTTATCTTTATCAATTAATCTATCTTTTGTTAATAAATCAGTTAAAAAAATATTGCAATCAAATTTTGAAAGTGCAATTGAAAGTAATAAACCTGTGGGACCTGATCCAACAATTTTAAAATTGAATTTATTTTTCATCAGATTATATAAGCATCAACTATCTATTCAAATAAATATAGCAAATTTCCTCAAATGCTGGTCTTAATAAATAGGGGTACTCACCAACCCATAAGTTAATTTCAGGAAGCCAAGCATCGGTCAAATAAAAATCTCTGTCAAAATTACGGTTATCAGATGTTATTAAACATCTAATACTCGAACCCACCCTAATTTGACTGTGCTTATTTTCCATAGGAAAACTTAATTTTTCCAAATAACCATCTTCATCTTCTAATTCAAGTACTAACCAAGTCCTTTTGTTTTCGATAACTTCTAATCGACCTTGCCTATTAGATTGTTCTCTTGAACTTTCAATCTTTTCTGTTTTATAGATATCTGATACATAGCCATCAAATATAGAAAAAAATTTATATTTTCTTAATTGCAAATTTTTTCTACTTGATTCAAGAATTGGGCCCCAGATGATATACAAAAAGAAACCTACACATAGGAATAACCAGAAATTATTAGTTTGATCTCCAGTCGAACTAATAATTAATGAGATAAATCCACCAATTGAAGAAACTATTACTCTTTGAAGAATTTTTCTCGGATTCCCCAACGCGTACTTAAATTGACTTCCTGTACCAACTGCAGGAATAAGTTTTGAAATTTGACTTGAATTAATTGGAATTAACATTTTAAAAAATCAATTTTTCAAGTCCGTAAACTAAAGTTTCATAATTACCAATTTTTTTAATAGCCTGTAAAACTCCTGGCATATATGCCTTTCTATCAATAGTGTCATGCTTAATTGTGTAAGTTTCACCTGGAGATCCCATAATTACTAACTGATGAGCGAGTAATCCTGGTAATCGTACAGAATGTATATTAATTCCTGAATCTCTGAGCCCACCCCGTACACCTTTCAATGACTCAGACTCTTTTACTAAATTCTGATTAAATTTCTTTGGATATTCTTCAATCATTTCTGCAGTTTTTATACACGTCCCACTAGGAGAATCAGCTTTTTGATTATGATGCATCTCTATTAATTCAATATTGTCATAAAACCTTGCAGCTACCGATGCCGCCTGCTGAAGAAGAACCATACCTACTGAAAAATTAGGAATTATTGCACAACCAACCGATGCTTTCTGAGCAAAAACAGACAAATCTTGTATTTGCGAAGGGCTTAGACCTGTAGTTCCTACTACTGGTGATACACCATATGCAATAGCTGATCTGGTATTTTCATATACAGAATCAGGATGAGTAAAATCAACCAGCACAGGTTTGATATTTTCATTTCTATAATTTTGACTAACAGAACATAAAGTTCCTTCAAAATCATTTGAAACAAAAACATCACAATTTTTTACCTTCAATAATTCAGAAATATTTGAGCCATTGTTCTTTTCGTTTATGTCGATTGCTGCAACAAGTTCACAATCTGTAGAATTTAATACAGTATTAACAACTTCGCTACCCATTCTGCCTAAAGCTCCGGATACTAGTACTGGTATAGGTTTTTTAGAATTTTCAATCATTTTTTTAAAAAATTTTTTTTTAAAGGTTGTTACACGCTATTTATATTGCACACAATAACGTCTTTTCATTCGTAGGCTGGTAGAAATACTTAAAGAAAATCAATGTTTACGCAGGTCCGCTCAGCAAACCGCAGAGTATCTCCTGTTGAGGATAACAAACACAAAGTTGTAATAAAAGCAGTTTATGTTGTCCTTGAGCCACAATACCAAAATTCCTTAACGGAAGCTGCAAAGTCAATAAATAAGATGAATGGGCCAATAGGTATAGACCTTAGCGGCTATCTTATCGAAGAACTTAGGAATGATAGTAATTTTGAAGATTTTAAAGAAGATATAGCTAATGCAGATATATTCGTTGCTTCTCTAATTTTCATTGAAGACCTTGCTCAAAAAGTGGTTGATGCAGTATCTCCATTTAAAGACAAACTTAAAGCATCAATTGTTTTCCCCTCCATGCCAGAGGTAATGAGATTAAATAAGCTAGGTTCATTTAGTATGGCCCAACTTGGTCAATCTAAAAGTATTATTGGAGATTTAATAAAAAAGAAAAAAGAATCTGATGGAGCAAGTTTCCAAGATTCAATGTTGAAGTTATTAAATACACTACCTTCAATACTTAAATATCTACCAGTAGAAAAAGCTCAAGATGCTAGAACATTTATTCTGAGTTTTCAGTACTGGTTAGGTGGTACCACTGAGAACTTAAAAAACTTCTTGTTAATGATTTCTGAAAAGTACGCTGTTTCAGAGATCATAAAAGATCAAATAGAAGAATTCAAAATTCAAGACCCTGAAACATTCCCAGATTTAGGAATTTGGCATCCTCTTGCTCCTTGCATGTTTGAAAGTCTTAAAGAATATCAAAATTGGGAAAATAATAGGAAAGATATAAATCCTAAAGATGACAAAACTCCAACAATAGGTTTAGTGCTTCAAAGGAGTCATATCGTTACGGGAGATGATGCTCATTACGTTGCTGTTATTCAAGAATTGGAATACAGAGGTGCGAGAGTACTACCTATCTTCTGTGGAGGTCTAGATTTTTCTAAACCAGTTAATGAATTTTATTATGATTCCATAAATAAGGATCAACCTATAGTAGATGGAGTTGTATCTCTAACAGGATTTGCACTAGTTGGTGGGCCAGCAAGACAAGATCATCCTAAAGCTATTGAAGCCCTAAAAAGGTTAAACAGACCCTATATGGTTGCACTTCCATTAGTCTTCCAAACCACACAAGAATGGGAAGATAGTGATCTAGGTTTACACCCTGTTCAGGTAGCACTTCAGATTGCAATTCCAGAGCTTGATGGTGCTATTGAACCTATTATTCTCTCAGGTCGTGATGATGCTACAGGTAAGGCGCATACGCTCCAAGATCGAGTTGATGTAATAGCTGAAAGAGCAATAAAATGGTCAACTTTAAGAGTTAAACAAAGAAAGGATAAAAAATTAGCCATCACAGTATTTAGTTTTCCACCAGACAAAGGAAATGTTGGTACGGCAGCATACTTGAATGTTTTTGGTTCAATTTATAGAGTACTTCTTGAAATGAAATCGAAAGGATATCAAATAGATGAACTTCCAAGTAATTCAAAAGAATTAATGGAAAAAGTAATTAACAACCCTGAAGCGATGGATGGCTCTCCAGAGTTAAATATTGCTCATAAGATGTCAGTAAAAGAATACGAAGAGTTCACACCATATTCACAAAGACTTGAAGAGAATTGGGGTAAACCTCCTGGGAACCTTAATAGTGACGGACAAAACCTTCTTATCTATGGAAAACATTTTGGAAATGTTTTTATAGGAGTTCAACCTACATTCGGTTATGAAGGTGATCCCATGAGATTGCTCTATTCAAGAAGTGCTAGTCCTCATCATGGTTTTGCTGCTTATTACACGTATGTAGAAAAAATCTGGGGGGCTGATGCTGTTCTTCATTTTGGAACTCACGGCTCACTTGAATTTATGCCTGGGAAGCAGATGGGCATGAGTGAAACTTGCTATCCGGATTCTCTCATTGGATCATTGCCTAATTTGTATTACTATGCTGCGAATAATCCATCTGAAGCAACAATTGCGAAGAGAAGAGGATATGCTTCAACTATTAGTTATCTGACTCCTCCAGCGGAAAATGCAGGACTCTACAAAGGACTTAAAGAACTAAGTGAACTCGTTGGTTCTTATCAACAATTAAGAGAAAATAGCAGGGGTATTCAAATTGTTAATGCAATAGTTGAGACTTCTAAACAATGTAACCTTGACAAAGATGTAGAGCTTCCTTCAAAAGACGTAGAAGAACTTTCAATAGATGAAAGAGATTTATTTGTTGGTAATGTCTATAAACAGTTGATGGAAATTGAAAGTAGATTATTACCTTGCGGTCTTCATACTATTGGAGAAGCTCCAACAGCAGAAGAAGCTGTTGCAACACTTGTAAATATTGCATCTTTAGAGAGAGAACAAGAAGGATTAAGATCTCTTCCTGGATTACTCGCAGAATCCATCGGTCTAACTATTGAACAAATTTATGATGGTAATAATAAAGGTGAACTTAAATTTGTAGAGTTAAATGAAAAAATCATAAAGACAGCAAGAGAGTCGATTTTTGCGATGGTCAACTCTTTAAAAATTGTTGATGGCAGAGTTTATTTAGAAAAATCACTTCTTTCCAAACTTTTCGATTTACTTAAAGTTTTTGGTCTAAATCTACCTACCCCTTGGCTAAGAGTCTGCAGATTAAATGGATTTAATGAAGTTAATCAGAAGGAATTAAATAAATTATTTGATTACTTACTTTTCTGTCTGGAACAGGTCTGCGCAGACAAAGAAATGGATAGCCTCATTAAAGCACTAGATGGAAATTATGTTTTACCTGGACCAGGTGGAGATCCCATAAGAAATCCAGGTGTTTTGCCCAGTGGTAAAAATATCCATGCACTTGATCCTCAATCAATCCCAACTACAGCAGCAGTAGCTGCAGCAAAGTCTGTTGTTGACAAATTAATTGAAAGACAAAAAGAAGAGCAAGGAACTTGGCCTGAAACAATAGCTTGTGTTTTATGGGGTACTGATAACATCAAAACTTACGGAGAATCACTGGCACAAATCTTATGGTTTGTTGGGGTAAAACCAAAACCAGATTCTGTTGGAAGAATTAACAAACTAGAATTAATCCCTTTAGAAGAATTAGGTAGGCCAAGAATAGATGTAGTAGTTAACTGTTCAGGAGTATTTAGAGATCTATTTATCAATCAAATGGCATTAATAGATCAGGCAGTCAAATTAGCAGCTGAAGCTGATGAACCATTGGAATCTAATTTTGTAAGGAAACATTCACTAGAACAAGCAGAAAAAGAAGGCACTTCTATCAGAGAAGCTTCAGCGAGAGTATTCTCTAATGCAAGTGGAAGTTACAGTTCAAATGTTAATTTAGCCGTAGAAAATTCAACATGGGAGGAAGAAAATGAATTACAAGAAATGTATTTATCTCGCAAAACATATGCTTTTAATGCCGATAATCCAGGTGAGATGAATCAAAAAAGAGAGGTATTTGAGTCAGTAATGAAAACAGCAGATGTTACATTTCAAAACCTTGATTCTTCAGAGATTTCATTAACAGATGTAAGTCATTATTTTGATTCGGATCCAACAAAATTGATCAAGACATTAAGAGATGACGGGAAAGAACCAAGTAGCTACATAGCGGATACAACCACTTCTAATGCTCAAGTTAGAACACTTGGAGAAACTATCAGATTAGACTCAAGAACAAAACTTTTAAATCCTAAGTGGTATGAAGGTATGCTCAAATCTGGCTACGAAGGAGTTAGAGAACTTTCTAACAGACTTAATTACACTCTTGGTTGGAGTGCGACAAGTGGTCAAGTAGATAATTTTGTATATGAAGAAACTAATGAAACATTTATAAATGACGAAGAGATGAGGAAAAGATTAATGGATCTTAATCCTAATAGTTTCAGAAGAATTGTTGGAACATTGCTAGAAGTCAATGGTAGGGGATATTGGGAAACTTCAGATGAGAATATAGAACAGTTGAAAGAACTATACCAAGAGGTAGAGGATAAAATCGAAGGAGTTAAAGAATAATAAATTTATTATTTTCTGTAAATCCTATCAGCTACTTTCAGGATTTGATAATTTAGTTTGACGTTGTGAACTCTCACAATGTCAATATTAAATTGAGAACAAAGACAACTTATTGCAAGTGTTCCTATATCCCTTTCTTTTGGATTTTTCTCATTCAAAATTTCTCCTATAAATCTCTTCCTAGATGCACCTATCAAAATTGGCAAATTCCATTTTTTAAATACATCTAAGTTTCTCAAGATTTCCAAATTATGAATGATATCCTTTGAAAAACCAATTCCAGGATCCACTATTATATTTCTTTCAGATATATTTTTTTCTAAAGCATTCTTTATTAAATTATCAAGCGAGCACTTAACATCACTCAATACATTCTGGTAATTAGAGAGTTGATTCATATTTTGACTATTACCACGACTATGAGTTATGACGAATGGACAGTTGAATTTTGATACAACATCCAAAATTTTTATATCTCTTCTTCCTCCCGTGACATCATTTATCCAATTAGCACCATTTAAAAGAGCTTCGTAAGCCACTTCAGAATTAAAAGTATCAATAGAAATTAAAACATCTGGAAATTCAGATTTTATTAATTTTAGATATGGGATCAATCTTTTTATTTCTATACTAGATCCAACTTCTTCAGCCCCAGGTCTCGTACTTTGAGCACCAAGATCAATAACATCAACACCATTGCTCAAGAAATGATTTACTTGATCTAAAACTTTTTTTGAAGAGTTTAATTCCCCACCATCACTAAATGAATCAGGAGTTAAATTAATAACTCCCATAATTGAAGTTTTTTGGCCCCAGCCTTTTGGCCATGGATTTTTCTTATTGATAATTTGCAATTCTCGCAAAACTATTCGGATCTAATGAAGCCCCTCCAACTAACACCCCATCTATATCACTCATTGACATGATTTCGTCAATATTATTAGGTTTAACAGATCCTCCATATTGAATAATTACATCATCAAAACCTATTAATTTCCGAATCAAAGAACATATCTTATTAGCGTCTTCTGCCTCACATGTTTTACCAGTGCCAATAGCCCATATTGGTTCATAGGCAACAATTAAATTAGATGGATCTGTATTTTCTAATCCTTGTTCAACCTGTCTAGTAATAACTCTATCAGCTTCTCCTCTCTCTCTTTGTTCTAATGTTTCTCCTACACAAACTATTGGAGTAAGTCCACTAGATTGAGCAAAAACTGCTCTTTTATTAATTTGTTCATCACTTTCACTAAAATATTTCCTTGGTTCACTATGTCCAACGATTGCATATGAGACACCATGTTCAAGAAGCATTTTTGGAGATATTTCTGCAGTAAATGCTCCTTGATCTTCCCAATGAATATTTTGACTAGAAATATCTAAATAATCAAAATCAGAATGATCAGAAAAGGTTGAAATAGCTGTAAAAGGTGGAGCAATAACAACTTTACGATCGTCTTTTATGTTTTTTATTAAAGGAATAAACTCTTCTAAATAGGATTTAGCTTCAGCACAAGTCATGTGCATTTTCCAATTACCAGCAATTACAGATTTTCTCAAAATACTATCTCCAAGAAAAATATACTAATACAAAGTGAGTTGAATAAGCTAACTATTCAAAAATTAATTCATTTTTTAGAAATATTACTTTATCTCCCTTGTTTAACTTCCTTCCTCTCCTAGTCTCAATTACACCATTAACCTTAACAGAACCGGATTTAATAAAAATTTTTGCTTCGCCACCAGAAGATACCAAATTTTTCCATTTTAAGAATTGATCCAATTTCATTGTTTTTTATACCCAAAGATATTGATAAAGTAGGATAAACAATTAAATATATAATATCTTGAGACTAATACCACCAGTCAGACCATATTCAAATAGGTTTATCAAGGGTTTTATATGCATGCTTATTTACGTAGCTTGTTGGCCTTTATTAGCTTATTTAGCTGGAAACTTAATCCCAGCAATTGGGTCAGGTGATCTCTCAAAAGTTTCTAGCATAATAATTAAGTCTTTATTTGTATTTTTAGTTCAGAAAACTGCTCAATTTGGACAGGATGTATTCATAGCAAAACCATCTTTAGAAATTAGTGAAGTGATGAGAGGAAATTTATTTAGCAGAATTCAAAAAATAAAGATGAATTCTGTTGAAAATATTTCAGCCGGGGACATCACATATAGACTTACAGAAGATGCAGACAGGGTAAGCGAAGTTATTTATAAAACAGCTCAAGATACTATTCCATGCACTTTACAGTTGTTAGCGGTAATAATCTATATGTTTTATTTAGACTGGTCACTAACAGTATCAACATTCGTTTTAGCACCATTGATTATTCTTTCAGTTAACAGTTTTGGAAGAAGAGTTTTAATAGCATCCGAAAAAAGTCAAGAATCAACAAGTAATTTAGCAGGTTTAATAGGTGAATCTATAAATGGAATGTCCACGATAAGAGCTTTTGCTGCAGAAAATTGGATTGAGAAAAGATTTTATAAAAGATTAAGTACAAATAAAAAAGCAAAATATAAAACATTAAAACTACTTGCATTTCAACATCCAGTTGTAGGATTTGTTGAAGCATTTGGAATATTAGCAATATTAGGTTTAGGAGCCGCAAGAATCAATCTAGGCCTTCTAACAAGCGAAGAATTTAGTAGTTTTTTTGCAGCAATATTAATGCTTATTGATCCAATAAGCCATGTAAGTACAAATTTTAATGACTATAAACAGGCAGAAGCATCAATAAAAAGGTTGAAAAACATAAATCAAGAACCTGTCGAAGATGATAAAGAAAATTTACGAAGGATATCCAATTTTGAAGGCAAAATAAGTTTCAAGAAAGTAAATTTCGCTTACAAAAAAGATAATCAAGTACTTAAAAATATCAATTTAGAAATTAAAAGAGGGGAAGTCACAGCATTTGTTGGAGCTTCTGGAGCTGGTAAAAGTACAATGTTGGCTTTGATATTAAAGTTTATAACTCCAAATAATGGAGACATTTTTATAGATGATAAAAATCTCAAAATATTAAATACAAAAGATATTAGAAAAAACATTGCATTAGTACAACAACAGCCTTTTTTGTTTTCAGGAACAATTATTGATGTAATAAGAATGGGCAGAAATTTCACCAAAGAAGAAGTTATAGAATCAGCAAGAAAAGCAAACGCTCACAACTTCATTCAAAAGCTTCCTGAGAAATATGAAACTGAGATAACTGAAAGAGGATCAAATTTCTCAGGTGGTCAGATCCAGAGGATAGCAATTGCAAGAGCAATACTTGGGAACCCCTCAATTCTTCTTTTAGATGAGGCCACAAGTGCGTTAGATGCAGAATCAGAATCTGAAGTACAAAAAGGACTTAATAGAGCTATGAAAGATAGAACAGTTATTGTAATTGCTCATAGATTAGCCACTACTCAAGAGGCCAATAAAATAGTTGTTTTCGATAAAGGTGAAATTATTGAAGTTGGGAAACACATTGATTTAATAAATAAACCTGGAATTTATAAAGAATTATGTGAAAAACAATTGATTAAAAAATTATAGTTCTATTTTATTTATTAAAAAAGTAAATCCATGAGCGAAAACACAAATGACTCTGCAAATCCAGTTTTAACCTTTGAAGGCAAAAAATATTTAATAAATGAACTTTCTAATGAAATAAAAGAATCTATAAAAGTACTACAAATAGCGGAGACACAACTTAAGATGCATCAAGATACTCTCAAATTACTTTCAATTAGTCGAAACTCTTTAGTTAATCAATTAAGAGAAAAACTAAAAAACTTAGAATAAAATTTTAATAATTATGGATTTCCTGTAGAGAGTAAGTATTAATTTTATTGCATTGCAAAGCTTTGATCGCCTTAATGGCTGCCTTTGCTCCAGGAATAGTTGTAAAAGTTGGAATATTATATTCTAAAGCGGCACGTCTTAAATAAGCATCATCATGAAGAGCCTGTGAGCCAATTGGAGTATTAATTATTAATTGAACAAGTCCCGAACGAATTAGGTCCTCAATATTTGGTCTTCCTTCATGAACTTTTAGCACTTCTTCAACTTGAATTCCTAAATTCACCAAATATGCAGCTGTACCTTTTGTTGCGATTAATTTAAATCCTAAAATCAAAAGTTCTCTAGCAACTTCCTCAAGATTTTTTTTATCTAAATCATTTGTAGATAAAAAAGCAACTCCTTCTGAAGGAACACCATTACCTGCTGCCAATTCCGACTTGGCATAAGCAATTCCAAAATCTTTAGCTAAACCCATTACTTCTCCAGTAGATCTCATTTCAGGGCCAAGTAATGTATCAGATCCAGGAAATCTTTTAAAAGGTAAAACGGCCTCTTTTACTGCCTGATATTTTGGAGAAAATTCTTCTGTGAAATTAAGATCTTCTAATGTAAAACCTTGCATTAACTGAGTAGCTAATTTTGCAACTGGTTTACCTATGGCTTTTGAAACAAATGGAACTGTCCTGGATGCTCTTGGATTTGCTTCGAGAATAAATAATTTATTTTCTTTATTATTTGTATTTATTACTGCAAATTGCAAATTAATTAAACCAACAACATTTAATCTTTGTGCAATTAATTTAGTCCAGTTTCTTACATTTTCTATTGTGGATGTTGAAAGAGAAATGGATGGTAAGCAACAAGCTGAATCTCCTGAATGAATTCCTGCAGGTTCCACATGTTCCATTAGGCCAGCAATTACAACCGAACCCTCTGAATCGCATAAAGCATCAACATCTATCTCAATTGCATTATTCAAATATTGATCAAGAAGGATTGGATGATCAGGTGATACCTTAACTGCTTCAGAAATGTATCTCGATAATTCATTCTCATCTTTAACAATTTCCATTGCCCTTCCACCTAAAACATAAGAAGGTCTTACAACCAAGGGGAATCCTATATTTTTTGCTACTATTTCTGCTTCATTTTGATTACGTGCAATACCGTTTAAAGGTTGTCTAATACTTAATTCTTCAAGAATTTTTGTAAATTCCTCTCTATCTTCTGCTAAATCGATAGATATTGGAGAAGTCCCAAGAATTTTTGATCCAGTTCTGATCCCATCATTAGATTTAAGCCATTCAAATAAAGGTAATGATAATTTCAGTGGAGTTTGACCTCCAAATTGAACAATCAAACCATAAGGATTTTCAGCTTCTATTATGTTGAGCACATCCTCCAAAGTTACAGGCTCAAAATATAAAATATCGCTAGTATCATAATCTGTTGATACAGTTTCAGGGTTACTATTAACCATTATTGTTTTATAACCATTTGTAGAAGCTTGATATGATGCATGACAACAACAGTAATCAAATTCTATTCCCTGACCAATTCTGTTTGGACCTCCTCCTAAAATCATAATTTTTTTTGATTTACTATTTTCTGAAATCTCGCTATCAAAAATTTGAGAATTAAAATTAATGAAAGATTCTTCGTAAGTTGAATAATGATAGGGAGTTGAGGATGAGAATTCTGCTGAACAAGTATCAACAGTTTTATAAATTGGAATTATATTAAGTTTTTTTCTATATCTTCTTACTTCAAAAAACTCAGAATTAGTTAACTTTGCTATCTGTTGATCTGAAAAGCCTAATTGTTTAGCATGTAACATCAAATCCCTATCTAGAGTATAAAGTTCCTTATCTTTCAAAAAATCATTTTCAAAATTAAAGATATTACGTAATTTTTCGATAAACCATAAATCTATATTTGTAACTTCTTGAATATAATTATTAGTTTTCCCAAGCTGCATAGCTTTTTTAATTAGGAGAATTCTTTCAGATGTAGGGTTTCTTAAACTATTTTTAATTTGACTCTCATCTTTAAATTCATCTTGTGAATCACATTCCCATCCAAAAACACCTACTTCTAATGACCTTAATGCTTTCTGAAATGATTCTTCAAAAGAACGACCTATTGCCATTGACTCACCAACAGATTTCATAGCAGTGCTTAAAGTATTAGATGAGCCTTTAAACTTTTCAAAAGCAAATCTTGGGATCTTAGTAACTACATAATCAATTGATGGCTCAAAACATGCAGGTGTTTTTTTTGTAATGTCATTAATAATCTCATCAAGTGTATAGCCAACAGATAATAAAGCTGCAATCTTAGCTATGGGGAATCCAGTTGCTTTACTTGCCAAAGCAGAGGATCTACTTACACGAGGATTCATTTCTATAACAATTACTTCTCCATTAGATGGATTTATTGCAAATTGAATATTACTCCCTCCTGTTTCAACTCCTACCTCTCTAATGATTTTCAATGACAAATCCCTTAATCTCTGATACTCCTTATCTGTTAAGGTCTGTGCAGGAGCTACAGTAATCGAATCTCCAGTGTGGACACCCATTGGGTCTAAATTTTCAATACTGCAAACTATTACTACATTGTCAGCAGTATCTCTCATTACCTCTAGTTCAAACTCCTTCCATCCAATGAGTGATTTTTCAATTAATATTTGATTACTTGGACTTTCCTCTAAACCTGATTTACACAACTCGACAAATTCTTCAAGGTTAAAAGCAATTCCACCCCCTACTCCACCTAAAGTAAACGCAGGCCTTATTATAAGAGGATAGGAACTAATTTTTTTTGATACCTCCATAGCTTCATCTAGGTTAGATGCAATACCAGATGGACAAACATTTACATTTATTTTCTCCATCGATTCTTTAAATAATTTCCTATCTTCAGCTTTATTAATAGCTCTTAAATCAGCTCCAATTAATTCAATATTATTTTGTTTTAAAAAATCTGACTCTGATAATTTAACCGCAAGATTCAAAGCGGTTTGACCTCCCATAGTGGGAAGAATCGCATCAGGTTTTTCTCTTAAAATGATCTGAGAAACTATTTCAGGAGTCAATGGTTCAATATATGTTTTGCTTGCGATATCAGGATCAGTCATTATTGATGCTGGATTTGAATTTATCAAGACAATTTCATAACCAGCATTTCTTAAAGCTTTGCAAGCTTGAGTGCCAGAGTAATCAAATTCGCATGCTTGCCCTATAACAATCGGTCCCGAACCTAGAATAAGAATTTTTTTAAGATCACCTCTTTGAGGCATAATTTAAACCTTCATTTATCTCATGCTACTTATAAATCATCAGATGTTAATCAAGTTACTTGAAAAGCAACATTTGTTTCTATAGTATTGAAAGAAATTAATTTTTTATGAGCGAACTTCAGCGACTTAAAAGTTTGTTGCCTCCAGAGAATGAAAGTTGGGTATTTGTTGAAGCTGCTGCGGCTATAGATCCACCTTTAATAACACTTGAGGAAATCGGTCGTGACGAAGTAGAAATTCAAATAGATTTAGATGAATGGGATAACTTTGCTATTGACCATAGAAATTTATTATTTTGGCACGAGGTTGGAAAAATCCAAAATGACACAATTCCCAGAGATGGATGGGAAATGGCAGCTCTTGCCATAGGACTTGGAGGGGCGATAGGAGAGTTGTGGGTACAAGATGGGTTACTTTTATTACTTGCTCTTGGTTTATCAAGTTTTGCAGGATATAGATTATATTTAAAAAATAATTCTGAAAAAAAGCTTCAAGATGCTATTTATGCAGATGAAAGAGCTATAGATCTTGCTTGTAGATTTGGATACAGCATTCCAAATGCTTATAAAAGTCTTGGAGGAGCATTAAAGGAGTTAATAGAGAAGACACGAAAAAAGAAAAAAAGAAGTTTCTTTGAAGATAGATTAGATGCCTTAAGAAAAAGTGCAGAAAAAGCAAGATCAGAATTATCTCAGCAAGAAGGCTCAGAAAAATCAGTTTCAAGTGAAAATGTTTATGGACAATAAAAGTTTGGTTTTAATAGCAGCCAAAGCATGTGATGAAAAAAAGGCAAGAGATATAAAACTTATAAAAATTGACAAAGTATCATTTATAAGTGAATGGATTTTGATTGCAGAAGGATTATCTGATGTACAGGTTAGATCTATAACTAACTCTGTAGAGGGAGAGCTTAGAGAAAAGGCTAAAGTTGAACCTATACGAAAAGAAGGGATTAACGAAGCGAAATGGGCTTTACTTGATTATGGTGATTTGATAGTAAATATTTTTCAACCAGAAATAAGAAAATATTATGACCTTGAATCATTCTGGAGTAATGGAGATAATCTTTTATTTCCATAATTTTATTTTATGAATCAATCTAAATGTCCTGTCCCTAGAGAGCAGCAACCCACAAATGAATTCATAGAATTATCAAAATCTAAAATTTTTTCTTGGCCAAAAACAAAAAAGTCACTAATTCTTATATTGATAAAGTTCTGGGTAGGAGCTTTTGTTCTATTTCTTGTTATTTCTTCAGGTAGTGTATATTTCAAAACTTCCCTTTTAAAATATATTCTATTAAGTTTTTTTAGCAGCTTATCAATACCTCTTTTAATTTCAATAAGATTATATCTAGGTTGGAATCATATATTTAATAGATTAATATCTGAAAAAGTTGAATACGAGGAATCCGGTTGGTATGACGGTCAAGTATGGGAAAAGCCATTAGTTTTGAAAGAAAAAGAATCACTTATTGCCTCAATCGAGGTAAAACCTATTTTAAAAAATTTAATTCAAATTTTTTCTATTATTTCAGTCTTAGCTTTGTCTGGTATTTTGATTTTTCAATATAACAATTTCTAAATGAGTTCTAATTTCAAAAACCTCTACACTTCTAACAATCCTCCCTTACAAGCAACCTTAATGAGAGGATCAAATATTGAGTCGATCCATAAAATTCATGCTGTTATTACTGATAAAAAAGGGAGGGTTTTAATGTGCGCAGGAAATCCAGAATATAAAAGTTTCATAAGGTCAGCACTAAAACCTTTTCAAGCAATACCTTTCGTTAGTAGTGGAGCTGCATCAAAAATCAATAATGAATCAAAATCAATTGCTTTAGCATGCGGGTCACATAGTGGATCAAAACTTCATTCAAGGGAAGCATTCAAAATTTTATGGGAATATGACATTGACATTAATAATCTTAAATGTCCAAAATCAAAGACAAGTCCATTAGAACATAATTGTTCTGGTAAACATGCTGCTTTTTTAGCTACATGCAAAAAAATGAATTGGCCATTAGATAGTTACTTAAAGGGGGATCATCCTCTTCAAATAGAAATATTCAGAATTGTTTCTGAATTACTTGAAATCCCGTCATCTGAAATAAACGCAGAACGTGATGATTGTGGTGCACCCACTCTTTATTTAAAACTATTAGAAATGTCGAGGTTATATTCACTTCTGAGCAGTTCCGAAAATGCTGAATTAGAACAAATCAGTAGAGCTATGACAATAAACCCAATAATGATAAGTGATAACAATAAATTTGATACAGAAATAATTAAAGCTTCTCATGGGAACGTTATAGGTAAAGGTGGAGCCGAGGGAATACAGTGTCTATGTAAAGTAAATGAAGGTATAGGTTTAGCTTTAAAAGTAGAAGACGGTTCAAAAAGAGCAAAGCATGCTGTTAGTCTTCACTTACTAAAACAGTTAGAGTGGATATCTGACTTAAGAATTCAAGACATCGAAGAAAAGGTGTTTAATTTTTCTGAAGGAGTGCGACTTGAAGTTAAAGGTAAATTAAAATTCCAAGAATCCTAAAAAAACAGGAAAAATAACCCTTTCAGATGTATGCTATGTATATGACGCGGGGTAGAGCAGTCTGGTAGCTCGTCGGGCTCATAACCCGAAGGTCGGAAGTTCAAATCTCCCCCCCGCCACCATTTAGAAGCAGCTTCAAAGCTGCTTTTTTAGTATTTGCAATAATTACAGCAATTATAAAAATAAAGATTATAAAGTCTTAAATAAAAAGAGTTTATTAAAAATTATTTGATATCTTTTTCAATAGAGAATTTCAAGTCAACCCTAACTATTAGGCCAGTAATGATAAAAAGTATTCCAATGTATGAATTCAAAGATAGGTCCAAAATATTAAATTAATTTTCTAACTAAATTTTAACTCACAAATCATATCTATTAAATAAGCCAATAAAAAAAATCTGAATTTTGAACATTTAAATCTTTAATAAATAATTTAATAAAGTAGAGTAAGATTTATATAATTTAGAAAATTATATGCAGAATTTGCTACAGCGTGATTTAGGTTCAAGCATGTTATCAATAGCTGTCATATTAGGTTGGTTAGGTCTGTTTTTTGTATTTTTGAGAGTATTAACAATTTCAATAAAGAGAATCCTTGAAGCTGTTTTCAAAAAATCGTAATTATTGAAATAAATCAATAATTCTGAATTAATCGCATAAATCCTTTATCACTAAGTATAATAACCTAAAAATGTCAATTTTAGATAAGGTTAAGATAGGAAATTCTGTTCAAGTTAACCTAGAACTATCTAAGGATAGACTTACCAAAGAAACTATTGATGCGATAAATGTTTCTTCATTGGGTAAGATAAGTGATTTCAGAATAACTGATGGCAAAGGTATTGGAGTTGTCTTGCAATTATCTAATGGAAAAGAGCAATGGTTTTTTGAGGATGAAATTGATCTTCTCGACGAAAATGGTAATGTAATTAAAAAAAATAATTATAAAAAAGAGAATAGTAATTTTATATTTGATTTTTTAAGAGGATTAAATTATGAAAATAAAAATAAGGTAAGCGAGTTACTTAATCCAATTAACTTTTTTATCTGGCTGGTTGTATCGTTTAAAGATATTTTTTAATTCATTGAAAAATTTTCTAAAATAAAAATAATTTAACAATTTATTTAAATATAAAATTTCAGTAATTAAAAATTTAAATGGTACAAAATATTATCGATGTAAGAAATTTATCTAAGTCATTTGATATCTCTTCCAAAGAACCAGGCTTAAAAGGAACAATTAAACATTTTTTTAGAAGACAAACAAAAAGTTTAAAAGTTATAAAAGATATAAGTTTTGAAATTAAAGAAGGAGAAATAGTAGGTTTTCTAGGTGCTAATGGAGCTGGGAAAACAACAATATTAAAAATGCTTTGTGGCTTAATTTATCCAAGTGAAGGTTCGATTTTGGTTTCAGGCTACTTACCTTTCAGGAGAAAAGAAAATTTCCTAAAGAATATCACCTTAATAATGGGACAAAAGCAACAGCTTATTTGGGATCTTCCGCCAATTGAATCATTCTATTTGAATGCATCAATATATGACTTAGATAAGTTCGAAGCTAAAAAGAGAATAAAAAAACTATCGGAAATGCTTGAAATTGATGAAGAGCTATTCATACCTGTTAGAAAACTTTCACTAGGTCAGCGTATGAAATCAGAATTACTAGCAGCTTTGATACATGAACCAAATATTCTATTTTTAGACGAGCCGACACTTGGATTAGATATTAATGCACAGAGAAATTTAAGAAAATTCCTTCAAAAATATAATAAGGAAACTAATGCAACGATATGCCTAACCAGTCATTACATGAAAGATATTACATCGCTATGCAAGAGAGTTATATGTGTGCACGAAGGGGCGATATCATATGATGGAAAACTTGACCTATTATTAAAAAAACTTTCTCCTGTTAAAGAAATATTAATAGTTTGTCGCTCAGAAGAGGATGCAATTAAATTAGAAAATTCCGGTTTTACTGTTAAAAATAAAATAAAGAATGAAATCACTATAAAAATTGAAAACAACTCTATTACCTCTTCACTAAAAACTATCCTAAATAATTTTGATATTGAAGACCTTTTTATAAATGAACCACCCATAGATGAAGTTATTGGGAAGGTATTAATCAAAAAAGATTATGATATCTAATTTGATTAACCGTAAAATATTCACCTTATTAAAAGTCCAATATTCAAACATGTTGGAATATAGGGTAGAAATTGCATTATGGGCAATTTCAGGGATTATTCCTTTTTTCATGTTAAACATTTGGACAAATAATAATCTAAATGAATCCATAAACATTAGTGATGTTATGCTTTCTAGGTATTTCTTATGTGCTTTTTTTGTAAGACAGTTTTCTGTAGTTTGGGTTGTATTTAGTTTTGAAGAGGATTCTCTTATGGGGAAAGTATCTCCGTATTTAATCCAACCTTTAAATCCATTTTTCAGATATTTTGCACAACATCTTGCTGAACAAATAACAAGATTTCCTTTCGCACTAATAATCGCATTTTTCTTTTTTATTTTTAATCCAGAAAGTATATGGATACCAAATTTAGGTATTTTACTCTTATCGATAGTATCTACTTTCTTATCCTTCTTGATTCAATTTTTAATTCAGTCAATAGTTGCATGTCTATGTTTCTGGACAGAGAAAGCATCATCGATAGAAAGATTGTTATTTATTCCAACTTTATTTCTCTCAGGTCTTTTAGCACCAGTAGTTTCATTTCCCGCATATGTTAAATCTTGGATTTATTTGACTCCTTTTCCATATCTAATTGATTTCCCTGCGAACTTACTGTCAGGTAATGAAACAAATATTAGTGGAGGCTTAAGTATGCAAATTCTATGGATTTTTTTACTTTTCCCATTATTTAAGAAAATCTGGTCTGAAGGAACGAAAAAATATACAGCAATGGGGTCATGAATTTAAGAAAATATCTAAAAGTTTATAAAAAATTCTTACATACTTCTTTAGCTTCTGAATTGGAGTATAAGACAAATATATTAGTTGATTTAATTACTGCAATTTTAAGTTTAGTAGGGAGTATTTTTCTATTATCTATTTTCTTTCAAAATAATGGATATATTGGAGGGTGGAAATTTGAACAGGCACTAATAATCCAAGCTATTTATACAATTTTGAATGGAATAACAAATACATGGTTCAATCCTAATCTTACAGAAATAGTTAAACATATAAGAGAAGGAACATTAGACTTCGTACTTTTAAAACCTATTGATAGTCAATTTTTTATTTCATTAAAAAAAATAAATCCATCTGGATTTTTAGAAATAATGCTTGGATTTTTCTTGTTGTTCTTCTGCATAAGAATAAATCAAATAAATTTAAATTTAAGTTTTCTGACCCTATCCTTGATTACGATAAGCTGCTCGATTTGTATTTTATATAGCCTATGGTTTTTTATCTCTACTACTACTATTTGGTTTGTTAAGACTTGGAATGCAATAGAAGTATTAAGATCATTTCTTTATATTGGAAGATTTCCTCTAAATTCATTTTCATTTTCTTTAAGAGTTTTTTTTAGTATTTTCATTCCTATTGCTTTTATAACTACAATTCCTTCTGAAGTTTTTCTAGGACTTTCTCAATTGTGGAAAATATTGCTTGAAGTTATTGTTGCTTCAGTATTTCTTATAACTTCAAGAAAGTTCTGGTTATTTGCATTAAAGTTCTATTCATCAGCATCTAGCTAACTATTATTTAATAACCTCCCTGCAAAATTCCCAAATTTGTTGTTTACTTTTCAGATTAGAAAGCCTAGATAATTTCTTAAAATGAGGTTTAGATTTTTCAACAGATAAAAGCCTACAGTTGTATTCAATTTTATGATTTCTAGATATGATTCCTAATTTGAGTGCAACATCACAAAGGATAATTATTAAAGTGAGAAAAAAAACTATACCGAAAAATTGTGAAAATGATTTTGAATAATTTTCATTTTCAGTTTTTAATTCAAACTTCATTACTTAACTATATGCTGAGGGCACTTAATTGCAGCAATAGCAACAGCCGTAACTTTAAAATTTTCTGACTTCTCAATAACCTTTTTAACCTCTAATGGTCCAAATTTATTACTTGCATCACTGTAGGAAAGAAGTAAAGATTTATAGTTATCATGACCTAGATTTCTATACTCACAGAAATTATCCCCAACATAATTCAAAAGAGTTAGTAAAGTTAATTCAATCATTAAAGCTTTTTACTAGCAAAGTTCTTACGAATGATACTGTGCAGGACATTTTTAACAAGTAAAATTACCAAAAACATTTGAAATTATGAAATTAGATTTTCATTGATAAACTTTAAAGTTTCAGAATTATTTCAGAATTTCTTAATTTACATATAAGAAAATCATTAAAGCACTATCTGTAGTGTATGTAAAATGTAATATTAGCGCTACAGATAGGGGGTTGCATTTTTTAAGAAATTGGTTTAAAAATAAGGTTCCCCATCACCCGGCCCCACATATGTGAGGCCTTTTTTTTGTTTATAAGATAAGGTCTATAAAAGTAATATTTAATAAAACGAGTTTTTCATTAAGCCTTTGATAATTAATAAATTATTTTTTAATTTATAATCCAGCTTTAGAATTATTTACCAAAAAGTACTAATATCCTCCAATAATTTTATAAAAAGCTTTTTATGGATTTAATCAATAAGCTAATACCAACCAAAATACAAACTGTTATAAAAGTTTTCTTAATAAGTATATTCCCATTTAATTTTGACAGGTGAGCTCCGAAAAATCCTCCTGTAAAGGAACCAATTATTAAAACTATCAATAAATTTAATGGAACCGATCCTATTCTTGCCAAAAATACTGCTCCGACAAAATTCCAAAAAATCCCAACAGTAAAAAATGTCATACTTATGGCTCGAAGAAAATCCATTTCAAAAGTTTTTATTAATAGTATTGTTACAAGCAATCCAGTTCCTGAAGAAATAGAACCATTTAATATACCTATAAGAAAAATAAAAATTAAAAATCTAATTTTATGAACAAAATTAAGCTTTTTATTACCAGATGATAAACCTAAATCTGGTTTAAGGAATGAGTAAAAAGCTAATAATATGGATATTATTCCTAAAATTAAGTACAAATACTTTTCTGATATATATTCAACTACAGAAGCCCCTAAAATTACTCCTGGTAATCCAAAAATTAAAATTTGCCAAGCAACACTTATATCATTACCTAAAGATTTGTAATTTCTTAAGGAACCCCCTATTCCTAGTGCTACTGTTGCTAATTTATGACTAGCCAGAGCCTGATAATAAGGAACTCCAGATAAAATCAATGCAGGCAATTGTAATAATCCTGCTCCTCCTCCAGAAATCGCTGAGAACGTATTAGAAAAAAACGATATCAAAAAGATATAAATACTTTTAAATAAAGAATGATCAAAATTTCCTAATAATATTGTTAATAAATAAAGCATTAACTATAAATTGCCTTTGTATTAATAAGTGAAAATTATTCTTTTCATAAGAAGCATATGATTTAAAAAGTCTCATCTTATCTTTTTCAATCATACTTTAAAAAAAACTGTTATCATCAAAAAAATTATCAAGAATTTTATGCATAGACAAGATGCAATTTACCTTGATCAGTTTTGTCCCAAGATAAGTAATAAAAATTGGAGAGAGTCACTTAATAAACTTACTAATTATAAATGTATTTATTGCGGTAAACCCTCAGAATCACTTGACCACCTTCACCCAATGTCAAAAGGGGGGATTAGCAGTACAAGTAATTGCGTGCCATGTTGTTTGTCATGTAATGGGAAGAAATCAGATTCAGAAGTTCTTAGTTGGTACAGAAAACAAAATTTTTATGATCCTCGAAGAGCTATGGCGATACGAGCATGGTTTAATGATGATTTAAAACTAGCGTCAGTTCTTTTGAACTACTTAAATTAAACAATGAATGATAAATTGATTGAGATTCGAAAAAATATTTTTGTATATCCTTGAATAGGATCCTTTATTTTAGTAAGAAATGTTTTTATTAAATCATTCTTATTCTTTCTGAATTTATATTATTGTTCTTAAAAATCGAGATATTAGAATAATCATCTTTCCACATTATTGGTGAATCTATAACCTTTCTCTCTGGAGACTTTACTGAAAAAATCAATCCAAATACAAAAAGAATAGTAATCAAAATTATAGTCAATACTAATTTGTCTGAAATATTATTCATTAACCTAATCTATCTTGAAAAATTTTTGTCAGGAGTAGTTTTTTCGTAAATTTCTAGAAAATATGATTTAAAATAATCAACCCCCTCCTTTCCAATTAATCCAAACGACCATCCACAATCATTTACTACTTGCAATGAAATTTGATTTGCCAAGTCACTTTTCTCAATCCATTTTTTCTGAGGATTGTAAGAGAAAGATATAATGTTTTCAGTTTTTACAATAGCTGATTTCATTGCTTCATCTTTAGAAAGACCATTTTGGATAGCATTGCAATATTTCTTAGAGAAATTATTAGAGATCCTATTTTGTAGCAAACTAACACTAGGATCGGACGTATCAAAAGCTAAACCTATTGCAGGTTTTAATTGAAAAATTATAAATAAAAGTAAGACAAAAAATAATTTTAACAACAGCTATTAATCAATAGTTTATAAGTAATATAATAGTATTTTAAAATTGTCTTTTCAATTAAATCTGATAATTATTAAAAGCAAATTAAATTTCAATTTATTAATAATTAAAAGTATTGCGATAAGTTCAGTAATAATAGTCAGAGGTTTATTTGACTACTTATATGTACGAATCATTGATGACATTGCTATTTTTTCCTGATTGGACAAATGGATTACCTTCAGATTTCTTAATTCTTCATTTTTTTGTAGGAGCTGTGATTTTTCCATTCAACATGATTCATGCTAAAGCAAGAAAAATTGACAGTCAAAACCCACAGGAAGCAGCTAATGGGTATAAAAATTCAGACAATGCAACATTTTTTGGATACGAGGAAATCAATTAGATTTCCATAAAATTTATTTAAGGAATTAGTTTATTGATGATAATTTCCCTAAATACAGCTTTAGATCTTAAAATATTTAGTCCCAGTGAACCTATAGGAATATTCATAATTTTTGTAGGATTAATATTTACTGGCATGATTTTCTATATTATTTATGCTGTAAGTACTAATAAAGAATCCTTAGAAGACAAAAAAATAAGAACTAAAAAGGAGTACTTGCAAAAGGAGAAAATAGGAAAATTATTTCCTAAGAAAAAATAAATTTAATTGCTTTATTACTATAAAGATATTTATTTATATTATTAATTATTAAATCAGTAGGATCTAAAAACATTAGTTTTAGTTCTCTTAAATCAAACATCTTTTCTAAAATTTTAACTATAACAACAAAATTTTTTTTACGAGGACTTCATATTGTTAATTGCACAGCTAAATTATTTTCATATCAAGCAAAAAATGTTAAAAATGGAAAAAATAATTTGAAATCTTGGAGAATTCACCTCAATATCTATTTCTTGCTAGTGGAGTAAATAATGGAGAAGGTTTTTGGATTGTGGGAATAAAAAATTGCGATGAAAATATCCTTGAGGATGAAAATCTTTTAGATTGCCATAGAAAAGAATTAATAGGTAATGAATCAGCAAAAGATATTCTTTTAGCTATTAATTTAAACGTAAATAATTTATTAAATGAACTAAGAAACAAAAATTATTTAATTGCAAGACCTTCAATGGGGATTCCATTTGATATCCCTTTAGAAATCTTGGAAAATATTTTTGATTTTTGGTTAGATATTTATAAAAATCATGAAGCCTGGGAAGCTTGTTTAGGACTTCTTAAAGTTAGAAAAAGGATTCCCCTAACAAACCTAATTGAAAGCGAAAGTTTAAAGGGTAACTCTAAAAAATGGGCTATAAAAATTGAAACTTTACATACTTATGTTCCTTCTTCACTTAAAAATGAAAAATTAAATGACCCCATGTGGGAATAATTTTATCTTTAAATACTAAAAATATTTACTTCGTTGGATATTTAAGTAAAAATAAAATAACTAATAATTTAAAAATGAATAAACCATATTCTTTTAGTATCGATCAAATGAACGGGATAGTTGAGGATACATACGCCAAGATAATAAATGAATGTGAAAATTTAAAAAAAAATACTAATTGTCCAAATGAGCAAGTAGTAGCACTTTTAAGTGTAATTGCTTCAAATTACGCTACTACAACAGAAAAAAACGAAAATTAAGATGATAAGTTATTTTACTTGGAGCGAATTTGATAAGAGCGTAGAACAAATAGCTAATAAATGTAGGTTTAAGGAATTTTCTGGAATATATGGAGTTCCTCGTGGTGGATTATGTCTTGCTGTAGCACTAAGCCATAAATTAAAAATTGAATTAATTTCAGAACCAATAAAAAATTCACTAATAGTAGATGATGTTTATGAAACTGGTCTTACATTAACGACCTTCAAGGATATTGAAGGAGCAATGTTTTTTGTATTATTTAGTAAAATCAAACCTACATGGTGGAATACAGTATTTATATCTAAAAAAAGCCAATGGATAGTTTTCCCTTGGGAAAATACTTTAAATTCAAAAAGTGACCGCGAAGAGTACATCAAAAAAAGAGGTTTAAGTTGAGAAAGAAATTATATTTGGCTAATCCATATGGATTTTCAAAACAAACTAAAACACTTTTAAATGAATTTATTGAAATCTTCAATGATTTAAATGTAGAAGTATTTGAACCTTTTGAGAGAGCAAAACCATTAACACAAAAAGAAAGTGAGTGGGCATATGAGGTTGCAAGAAGTAATTTCCATGATTTAAAAGAATGTGATTGTATTTTTGCGATTGTTAATGGAAATCCACCAGATGAAGGGGTAATGATTGAATTAGGTATCGCAATTGCTTTAAAAAAGGAAATCTTTTTATTCAGGGATGATTTTAGAAATTGTGCTGATAGCAATCAATACCCATTAAACCTAATGTTATTTCTTGGACTGCCTAAAGATAATTGGGAAAAATATTATTTTGAATCATTACAAGATATAAAAAGTAATAAAAAAAGATTTGTGGAGTGGGCAAAAAATTAGCCAAATAAACCATTAACCCTCAATTAGAAGTTTTGAGTTTAAATATATCTGTTAAGATGCTAGGATATTATTTATTTAGAAAATTTTGACACAAGTTACAGTTGGAGAGAACGAGGGAATTGAATCTGCCCTTAGAAGATTTAAGAGACAAGTATCTAAATCTGGAATCTTTGCAGATTTAAAAAGACTTAGACATCACGAAACTCCTATTGAAAAATATAAAAGAAAGTTACAACAGAGAAGAAAAGCAAGAAGAAGATAATTCCCTAGAACTTATAAAGTTTTTTATAAATTATTAAAATT